>JAIDRE010000079.1 GCA_029061925.1 Muribaculaceae bacterium
CTACACAAGGCTATTCGTCGGCAGCGTCAGATGGGTATATGATACAGTTCAAAAGGGAATCAGGTGAAAAGCCTGTACAGTCCCGCTGCGGTAAGTTTCATTAACGGAGCCGACAATTTTAGCCACTGTGGCTTGTCTATAGCTATGGGAAGGTGTCGGAAAACCGGAAACAAGTCCGAAGACCTGCCAAATGCCTAATATTTATTCACCTCAAAAATGATTCTTACGCGGATGAGAAAGCATTTTGTTTTTTTTAGGTTGAGACTCTATTATATTGTTTTTTTTGCAATATTGTCAATGAATGTGCCGGCTTTAGGCTTAACTGCTATGAATAACGATACTCTTGTGAAACGTCTCCGTGAGGTTTCTGTCACAGAAAAGGGTACTCGTAAAATGAAATCGACTGCTCCATCATATTCGGTTGATTTCACTAAATTTGAATCGATGGGTGTTACCGGTGTTGCCGATGCACTTAATCGATTGCCTGGCGTTACGCTCAAAGATTATGGTGGTGCCGGTGGCTTGAAAACAGTTTCGGTTCGTGGATTTGGCGCAACTCATACAAATGTTCTCTATGATGGTGTTGCGTTATCTGATTGCCAAAATGGCGAGATTGACCTATCTCGATATTCCCTTGACAATATTTCTTCAATCAACTTGACTATCGGCGACAACGATGATATATTTGTTCCGGCACGATCGGCGTCGCTAGCAGCGACTTTGTCATTGTCAACACGCTCGTTTAGCCAACATGTTGATTCAACGCTTTTGACTGCAAGATTCAGATATGGTTCATTTACCACTGTCAGCCCATATTTGAAAGTTGGACGTTCATTTAGTAACGGTAGCAGTTTTGACGTTTCCGGCGAATATCTTTATGGCAAAAACAATTATCCGTTTACTATTTTTAACGGCAAGGAAATAACCCATACCCGACGCAACAACAGTCAGATGAATTCGGGTCATGTCGAAACAAACGGTACGGTTAAACTCGGTGCCCGCACCTCGCTCAACGGAAAGCTGTATTACTACGACAACAATCGCCATTTGCCTGGTCCGGTTGTTCTTTACAACGAAACTAATAACGAACGTATTCACGATCGTAACTTCTTTGGACATGCCAATTTAAGGTCGGTTGTATCATCGACTGTCTCAGTTTTGGCTAATGCTAAATTCAACTGGGCTGAATCACGATATTCTGACCGCAGCGGTAACTATATAAATGGCATATTACGCCAAAACTATTTTCAAAGAGAATGTTACGTTTCGGGAACTGTGCTTTGGATGCCTGTTACATCTTTGGCACTTGTTTATAGTGCTGACTATATTTACAATAATCTGAACAGTAATTTACCTGGAGATTGTCGCCCATACCGCAATAGTGTTCTTCAAACATTTACCGCCCGATATAGAGTGTCGCGTTTAACTCTGACAGCCCGCGGATTGCTTTCAATCTACAAGAATGGTGCGAAATCGGGCGAGAGTGTCGGTAATGAATCAAAACTGTCTCCATCGGTGAGCGCATCATATTCGATTCTCAGCGACAATTCCCTTACGTTTAGAGCTTCATATAAAAATATATTCAGAATGCCAACTTTCAACGAGTTGTATTTTGATCATCTCGGCTCCCGAACTCTCAAGCCTGAATCTACCGAGCAATTTAATGCCGGATTGACCTATATGATTCCAACCAGTGGTTTTATATCATCATTATATATCACAGCCGATGGCTATTATAATAATGTTAATGACAAAATAGTTGCGATTCCCTACAACCTTCATATGTGGCGTATGCTCAACTTGGGAAAGGTTGCGTCAACCGGGCTCGACATGACCGTTGCTTCGGTTTTAAACGTTGCGAACGGCTGGCAACTTATTGCCGACGGTAATTACAGTTTTCAGAATTCGGTGTCACGTTACGATAAAGAATCAAGTGACTACGGAAAACAGATTGCTTATACCCCGGTTCATTCAGGCAGTGCATCGCTTGCTTGCGAAAATCCGTTTGTCAATATGGTTATCCACATGACAGGCGCGAGTGAGACGTTCTCGACCAACAATCATGTAAAAGGTTCGTCAATCAGTGGTCATGTTGAAGCAGGAGTCGCTGTTTATCGATCAATCCCGACTCGCAAACATCATTTCGAGCTGAGATTTGATCTGATGAATATGTTTAATAAACAATATGAGATAATCGCACGCTATCCCATGCCGGGACGTGCTTGGCAAGCAACAATAAAATTTACGCTATAAATTCACACATTACACAAAAATTAAATTTTCTATGATGAAAAAGTTTTTTTATTACTTTCTTTTAGTTGCAGTTTCAGTCTCATTCTATGCTTGCAGCAACAATGACGATCCTGAACCCATTGTAGATCCGGTTGAGACTGTTGACACCAATAGTTTCTTTATCTTGAACCGTGGTTCTTATTACAGTGGAATTGACGGTACGTTATCTTACTATGACTATGCGTCAGAAGATTATAAGATCGTTAAAGAATCAATCAATATCTTCAAAGATTCAAATGAACGTTCTCTTGGAGGTAGTCCTAACGATATGGCTATCTATCGTGATAGCCTCTATGTTCTTGTATATGAATCGGCTACAATGGAGGTCGTTGATACCAAAACAATGAAATCGGTTTATACCTACAATTTCCAAGAAAATCCTCACTCTGAACTTAAAAGCCAGCCACGTCATATTGCTATAAGCAACGGTATCGCATACATTACAACTTACGACGGTTATCTTGTAAGCTATAGCTGTGATGAGCGTAAGGTTACCGGATGGACTTCTCTTGTTAATGAAGGAAACAACCCTGAAGGTGTTGCTGTTGTCGGTAATGAAATTTATGTTGCAATGTCGGGCGGTTTGAACTCAGCACAAGGTTTGCCCTATGATAATAAAGTTGCTCGTATCAACAAGAACACGATGGAATTATTGGAGTCAATCGAGGTCGGTATTAACCCGACTGAAATTATTACAAACGGTGTGGATGCAACTTTTGTAATATGTATGGGTGACTATGCCGGGACTGCTCCTATGATTTATCAAATTATGGGTAATATTGCAACTCCTCGTTGCCCCGGAACCTTTATGGCACTCTATAACCGTCAGCTTTATGTAATTAATGCCGCATGGGATTCAAGTGATGGTAATACCGTTTGGAATAAATCGAATATTACATATAAATGTTATGCAATTGATAAATGGAACGACAGTAGCGTACAGCCTACCGACTTCTTACCCGAAGGCAAAGGTGTTGACTACCCGAGTGCATTTGCTATTGACCCTGTAACCGGAAATTTTGTTATCGGTTCAAGCCATGTTAACGGCTCAACAGTTTCATTCAACGAAAACGGATACTTTAAAATGTATTCAGGTACCGGAGAAGAATTGTTGACAGGTGAAACCGGTATTGATCCGTATATCGTTACATTTGTTCCACAGTCTAAATAATAGTTTTATTCAGAAAATATAAACGTCATGTCCCGGCGTCTCGGGCGAGAATAATGTCGGGACGTGATTCACTATAAATTCACACAATAACCCAACAATCAAATTCTAATTCGTAAAAAATGAAAAAGATTTTTTATTCTTTGTTTATGGCAGTTGCTTCTGTAGCATTTATTTCATGTAGCAGCAATGACCCTGAACCCGATCCAAATCCGACTCCTGGTCCCGGTGAAGATGACCCCATTGAAATCCCGGCAGACGCAATCAACAGCTTCTATGTTTTGAACAGGGGTTCTAATACTAAAGATAGTCAAGTTGATGGAACCCTCTCTTATTACACCTATTCGCCTTCTGAAGGTAAGTTGTTGAGCACGGCTTTGACTGCTTTTAAAGATGTAAATGACTATTCGCTTGGTAATAACCCCAACGCTATGGCTGTTTATGATAAATATCTTTGGGTAGTTATCAATGAATCAAACCGAATTGAAGTCATTGATATGGAAACAAAGAAGTCGGTTAAACAAATTTCGTTTAGTGAAGAAAAATATGGTTCTCCCCGTCAAATTTGGATTGACGAAGATAAAGCATATATTACGTTTGTATCAGATAATACAGAAAATAGTGCAGCCGGTGGATATATTGCTCAATATAATTGTAAAACCTACGAGATGATTCAATATTTCCCTGTAGGTAGCAAAGCCAACAAACCTGATGGCATCGTCGTTGTCGGTGAATATGTATATTGTGCTGATAATTATGGTATTAAGATTGAAGATGGATTTGAAGACGGAAATTTAGTTGTAAGATGGCTAAAGAACAGCGACTGGACATCAGCAAATAATGGACTTGAGCAAATCATAATAAAAGGAGGTTTAACACCAACCGATATTGTAACAAATGGTACTGAAGTTTTTGTAATTTGTTCAGGAGTTGATGCTTCAAACACAAGAAAGAAAAACTCAACAGTTTATAAAATCACAGGTTATGAGGGTAATGCGTTCTGTGAAGGTACGTTGATGAAAGTTGATAAAAAATATCTCTATGTAATCAATGCTCCTAAAAACGCTGTTACTCCTATAACATATAAACGTTACTCTGTTATTGATAACAATGATGTAACCAATATGCTTGCCGAGGGTGAAGGTGTAGATTATCCTACTTCACTTGCCATTGACGAATGGACCGGTGATATTATCATTGGATCAGCAACCAAAGTCGGTGGTTATGTTTCTGAAACTACAAACGGATATTTTAATCTTTATTCTTCTGACGGAAAAAAACTTCTTAAAGGTGAAACCGGTATCGATCCGTTCGATATTCTTTTTCGTCCCGTTAAATAATGACTAAAAAGTTTTTTCGATCATATTCTGTATCGTGTCTGGTGGCACTGTCATTGCTCGTCTCTTGTAGGGGAGCGGGCGGTGCCACCGCCGTTATAGATGGTGGCGATACGGTGTCAATGGACTATGCCCGTCGTCTGACTATTGTTGACTATCCAGGTTATACTTTTGTGTCAATCCAAAATCCGTGGGATACGACTCGGACGCTTCATAATTACCTGCTCATCCCTGATTCGCTGCCTCTCCCCGAAAATTTGCCTGACGGAACTATTATCCGTACACCGTTGAAACGTTCTATTGTTCATTCATCAATCCATTGTCAATTGATTGATGAACTCGGCGCCGGCGAAGCTATTAAAGGAGTATGTGATGCTCAGTATATGCTTGCGCCAAGGATAAAAGAAGGAATAAAATCGGGGGAAATAGCTGATTGCGGTGTCAATACATCGCCCTATATTGAGAAAGTTGTTGAGGTAAATCCCGATGCGATACTTTTATCGCCATATCAGGACTCTGGTACATACGGAAAGTTAGCGACATTGCCGATTTCTATTGTTGAGTGCGCTGATTATATGGAAATTTCTCCACTTGCGCGTGCAGAATGGATTAAATTTTTCGGGCGACTATATGGAAAGGATGCTAAAGCTGACTCGATTTTTGAGGCTGTGAAATCGTCTTACAATTCATTGAAGGAAAAAACGTCAGGTGTAGAGTCTCGCCCCAAAGTCTTACTCGACCGATTGTATGGCCGCCAATGGTTTGTACCTGTTGCCGAATCTACAATAGCAACTCTGATTCGGGATGCGGGTGGTGTAAATCCGTTTGATAACTTGAACTCGTCGGGCAGTGTTGCTCTGTCAGCCGAACAGGTTCTGGTTGATGCCGGAGATGCTTCGGTATGGGTTATTCGTTATCTTATGCCGCAACCGATGACGCTTCAAAACTTAAAGGCTGAAAACAAAATCTATTCTCAGTTTGATGCTTTCAAATCGGGAAATGTCTATGGATGCAACACTTCAAAGATTCTTTTGTTTGAGGATTCTTCTTTTCATCCCGAGCGCGCACTGTCTGATTTAATTAATATCATCCACCCTGAGTTGAGTGATTCGCCTTCAACTCAATATTTCTTCACAAGATTAGATGAAAAGTAATCAGTCAAAATATATGGTTTGGTTCGGTTTGCTGTCGTTGTTAATGGTGGCACTGTTCTTTGCTAACATTTATTTTGGCTCAATCTCAATTAAGACTCGGGATGTTTCATCGTTGTTGTTTGGGAATGGGAGTGGGGTCGCCGATTCATATCGGTTCATCGTAATGGAGAGCCGATTACCGATGGCTTTCACTGCATTGTTGGGTGGAGCAGCCTTAGCTGCGTCAGGTTTGTTATTACAGACAACATTCCGAAATCCGCTCGCCGGACCCTCGATTTTAGGGATAAATTCCGGAGCAAGTTTAGGCGTAGCTTTTGTTATGCTACTCGCCGGCGGAACTCTTAGTGTCGGCTTGACAAGTGTTTCGGGCAGTATGGCTGTTATTGCAGGTGCAATGATTGGCAGTGGATTGATTATGGGTATTCTGCTCTTGTTTTCGGCATGGCTTAAGAATTCATTGACGGTGTTGATTTCAGGAATGATGGTTGGCTATCTCGCATCGTCGATCATAATGCTTTTAAATTATACAGCTTCGGCTGAAGGGTTACAGTCATACGTTCTATGGGGTATGGGTAACTTCAACAGTGTTACTAATGAACGGCTCCCGGTGTTTGCCGGTGTTATAGTCGTTGGCTTGATTCTTTCGGTTTTATTGGTAAAACCGCTGAATTTATTCTTGTTAGGCGATAATTACGCGCGCAACCTTGGCGTCAACATAAACCGCCTTAGAAATATGTTATTACTTGCTACAGGGATTTTGTCGGCGGGTGTGACTGCCTATTGCGGGCCAATCGCGTTCATCGGACTTGCCGTTCCTCACATCGCCCGTATGATTTATCAAACTGATGATCATCGCATTTTGATGCCCGGTTCAATAGTTATTGGTGCTATCGTTGCATTGGCTTGCAATCTTTTGTGTACCGTTCCCGATAGCGTTTACTTGCCGTTGAATGGTGTAACCCCGATTATTGGTGTCCCGGTGATTTTGTATGTGATTCTTAAACGTAAAATCTAAAGCTGACCCTGTTCGACGGCTCGGCAAACGCGTTCGATAATGGCGTCCTGTCGATTTTTGTCAGGTTCATATTTGCTTTTTAGATTAACACCGAAAAATCGTCCGAAGGTCTGCCAGAATCCAGCACGGAATGAACCTAAAAATGCTTTCAATATATTGTAGCTCGACTGATTTGTTTCGCGTTGTATCAGTTTGATCAGTAACTTAGCCTGATTCTTTGAAAAACGTCTTAGAGCCGGCTTGTATTGGTTGAATACCTCGGTCTCCATCTCTTTCAAATATTTTTCGCGCTCAGCTTGTGTCGGGAATGTCTCGATATATTCGTATGTCTCGGTGAGCGTCTCGCAAATCAGCTTGGCATAGGGCAGCGCTAACTTTACGTCACGAACGGTTCGCCAGTAAAATTCTTCCTCTTTCTTATTCTTGAACTTCAGCTTGGGATAAACATAGATATCGTTCATCACCAGCACAAGAACAGTGTCGCCGTCCTCAGTTACTTTGTGATATTTGCCTTTGTAGGCTTTCGGCTTAATTTCGGCGGGCTGTATGGCTTGAGCCTTGGTCGTGTCATCCTTGTCGGCTACGGCTCCCTTCATTTTCAAGGGACCGAGCAGACTCAATATTGCTATCAATATGAGAATTCTGACCGAAGGCATTGGGGATATGTTTGTTTTATATTAACAATTACCCTCTGTGCTATGTTCTGACTTGCGCGGATAATCGAGTGTATAGTGAAGTCCGCGTGATTCGTGACGTTCTTTGGCTTGTCTCATGATGAGGTAGCCGACGTTAATCATATTGCGGAGTTCGCAAATCTCGCGTGACGCTTTTGAGCATTTGAACAGTTTCTCGGTCTCTTCATAAAGGATGTCAAGACGGTTCCACGCTCGGTCAAGTCTGAGATTGCTTCTGACAATGCCGACGTATGTTCCCATAATCTGGTTGACTTCCTTGATGCTCTGTATGATGAGTACCATCTCTTCAGGGTGGCGTGTGCCTTCATCGTTCCAATCAGGTACATCGTCGCGGAATGTGTAGTTTGAGATGTTGTCAAGTGCATGCTTGGCTGCTGCGTCAGCATATACGACCGCTTCGATAAGCGAGTTTGACGCCAGACGGTTGCCACCGTGTAATCCTGTGCATGAACATTCGCCGACGGCATACAGATGTTTGATTGTCGATTCACCATTAGTGTCAACCTTGATACCGCCACAAAGATAGTGGGCTGCCGGGGCTACCGGGATATAGTCTTTTGTTATGTCAATTCCGAGCGAGAGGCAGTGTTGATAGATGTTCGGGAAATGTTTTCGGGTTTCCTCCGGGTCTTTGTGTGTAACATCGAGATAGACATGATCATCGCCGTTCTGTTTCATCTCGCTGTCAATCGCGCGTGCAACAATATCGCGGGGTGCCAACGACAGGCGAGGATCATATTTGTGCATGAATTCCTCACCCTTCAGATTGCGTAGCACTGCGCCATAACCTCTCATCGCTTCGGTGATAAGAAATGATGGGCGGTCGCCGGGATGGAATAGGGCAGTGGGGTGGAATTGTATGAATTCCATGTCCTTAACTTCTCCTTTTGCTCGATAGACCATTGCAATACCGTCGCCTGTGGCTACAAGCGGATTGGTTGTCGTCTGATATACCGCACCGACTCCGCCGGTGGCTATCAATGTGATTTTTGATAGAAACTTGTTGACCGCGCCGGTCTTCTGATCCAAAACGTATGCCCCATAACAGGTTATGTCAGGCGTGCGTCGTGTCACAATCTTGCCGAGATGATGCTGTGTGATAATCTCGATCGCAAAATTGTTTTCAAATATATCGATGTTTTTATTTGCTTTGACAGCCTTGATAAGGCTTTCCTGAATTTCAAAACCGGTGTTGTCGGCATGATGTAAAATGCGGAATTCCGAGTGCCCGCCTTCACGATGCAAGTCAAAGTGGCCATCTTCTTTTTTGTCAAAGTCAACACCCCATTTGATGAGTTCCTGAATTTGAGAAGGAGCATTTTTAACGACTTTTTCGACTGCCACCGGGTCGCTCAGCCAGTCGCCGGCAATCATTGTATCTTGAATATGTTTGTCAAAATCATCAACTTCAAGGTTTGTAACCGAAGCAACTCCACCTTGGGCGAGCGCCGTATTGGCTTCCTCAAGAGTGCTTTTGCAGATCAATGCAACTTTCCCGGCATGGGCAACCTTTAGCGCGAAACTCATTCCGGCAATTCCTGATCCGATTACAAGATAGTCATATTTATATGTCATAATGCACATTATTATATATAATACATTGCAAAGTTATATAAAATAATTAGTGTGAGTCATCTTCGTCGGTAAAAATTTGTTAAACATGCCTGTTCTCGCTTATGGATATGGTAAGAATTCATCACTAAATCCTCATTAAGTTACTTTTTGATAAAATTTATCCAAAAATATATTGTTGACTGATAGTATATTGCAATGATTATGTAAATTTTCATTCAAAATAGTGTTTAAAAAATTTGGCAGATTGTGTAAAAGTGAGTAACTTTGCACCCGCTTTTGAGATGGAGATCTCGCAAACGGCTGAAATAATCAAGTAAAACAGTTAAATGCTGTTAAATTTGAGAATAAATTTTGTCAGTTCAGAGAAAGTTTGTAAC
>JAIDRE010000008.1 GCA_029061925.1 Muribaculaceae bacterium
GTCGTGTGAGGGTGGTCGAATGGGTATAATTACCCCGGTCGCAAATCTTGAACCGGTTTTGTTGTCGGGCACGATTGTCAAACGAGCGTCGCTTCACAATGAAGATATTATTCGCCAACTCGATATTCATGAGCATGACATGGTTTATGTCGAGAAAGGTGGCGAAATCATTCCGAAAATAACAGGGGTAGATGTGTCTGCACGACAAGGGAATGAGTCGCCGATTACGTTTGTCTCTCATTGTCCGGCGTGTGGAACTCCGCTTGTCAGGGTTGAGGGAGAGGCATCGTGGGTTTGTCCCAACAAGTATGGCTGTCAGCCTCAGATTGCCGGACGCATCGAGCACTTTGTCGGACGTCGTGCGATGAATATTGATGGTATCGGCGAGGAGACTGTCGGACAGCTGATTGATGCCGGATTGATTAAAAATATTGCCGATTTGTATCAGCTCACAGTTGAGCAACTCGTAGGTCTCGAACGATTTGCATTGAAGAGTGCGCAACGATTGGTTGACGGCGTTGCCGAGTCGCGCAACGTGCCGTTTGAACGTGTTGTGTTTGCACTGTCAATTCCGTTTGTCGGCGAGACGGTGGCGAAGAAACTTGCGCGTGCTGTTGGCGATATGGATACGTTGATGGCTATGGATGAGGCCCGACTGGCTGCAATCGGAGACATCGGCCCCCGCATTGCCCAAAGCGTTGTCGAGTATTTCGATTCGCCGGAAAACCGACAGATTATCGAACGACTCCGAGACGCCGGACTGCAATTTGCTGCTGAGAGCCGCGAAAGTCTCGGAGGATCGGATGCGCTTGCCGGCAAAACTATCGTTATTAGCGGAACTTTTGCCCATCATTCGCGCGATGAATACAAGGCAATGATTGAGTTGCACGGCGGTAAAAATGCCGGTTCGATTTCAAAGAAAACCGACTATGTCCTTGCCGGGGAAAATATGGGTCCCGCGAAGCTCGAAAAAGCCACTTCGCTCGGTATCCCCGTCATTGACGAAAACGAATTTTTGAAGATGATAGAATAAGCTATAGCAAAGGAGTTTAAGAGGGGATTTATATCGCCTGAAGGTGAGGTCGTGATTGTCCCTACGTTTGATGGTACATCGTATTTCAGTGAAGGTTTGGCGGCAGTACTAATGGCAGTTTAAGCGAACTGAGTTATTTAATTGCCATTTTTTACTCGGGGAATTTGCGGTAGTATTCTTCGAGGATGTAGCGGATGTTGAAGTAGTAGCCGGCGGGTGTTTTGTCGTTGGTTTTCTTTAGGGTTATGTGGTCGAAGTAGGGTTCGACGTAGTTTTGGTCTTGGGCTACCTGGTTTTTGAAGTTTATGATGTTGTATTCGTGGCGCGGGTTGATGACATACCATGCGTTTTCGGTGTCGAGTCCGGTTCCGGTCGAGATGATTGCCTGAAGGAGGTGGTTGAGGCGGTATTGCCAGATGTCGGCACGGTTGTTTTTGCCACGATGACGCAGGGCAAAGATGAGGTAGTTGATTTGAGAGAGGTCGAACGGGTCGTCTTCAAGAAGTCGCTCGGCTGAGCTGATAATAGAATCGAGTTCGGCATTGGTATGCTTCTCCTTGTAATATAATGCCTCGATTCCGGCTGACAGGGGCGAGTGTCGATAGGGGTTGTAGTCTTCCTGAAACATTGTTCCGAGATAAAGATGACGATATTGTTCGAGGTTCATGATTGTCTCGTTCTGCTCATACATCTTTATCAATTTAGGATAATAGTATTGAGACTCGGGGTTGTTGACTTCCTGCTTGATTTTTGCCATGTCGGGGCGACGAGCCGCATTTTTGGCTGCTTGATTAACAGGGGTGGCGGCATCGAGTGCTATATATGCTGTGGTTATTGCTATAACCAATAGTAAAAGTTTCTTCATTTTTATGGTGGTGGTTTGTTGTTTTGCTTTGTGGCACTACAAAAATAATGTTTTTTGACCGGATTTTGTCAATATGCATACTATTTTTTGCAGACATTAACTAAACGACGCAAAAAATTGTGTAATTTTGTAGCGTTATTCCAGGTGTTGATTGAAAACTAATTTTGATTTAAATATACAAAAATGATTACACAAGAACAATTAAAAGAGACTTTTGAACGCAAGCTGGCGTTGAGGAGGTATCTTTGACATCGACAGTAAGAAAATACAATTAGAAGAAGAGGAGCTGCGCACCCAC
>JAIDRE010000080.1 GCA_029061925.1 Muribaculaceae bacterium
TAATTAGATTATTTTAAGCATCATCGTCTTCATCGATATCATCAAAATCAAAGTCCCAGCCCGAATCAAACGCTTCTTCTGTGAAGCGAGCCAATTCACGTCCTTCTCGCTTGGTAGGGCGTCCGAGACCTTTACGACGATCGACAAATCCGTTTATTTTAACAATCTCAAGCAAATCGAGTTCAGACTGAGGAGTGATGTTCTCCATATAATCAGGCACAAGTTTTGCACCAAGACGATTTTCGGTCAGTCCCTTGACTCTAAAAGTATATGTTACCGGTGATTTACGCACGTTTACCGTATCACCGACCTTGATTGTACGTGATGGTTTAGCTATAATTTGATTTTCGCCAAGAGTGACACGACCCTTTTTACAAGCTTCTGTAGCAAGGGTGCGAGTCTTGAAAATTCTCATAGCCCATAACCATTTATCAACTCGAACTTCTTGAGGCATAGATTACTTATTATTAAAATCACACATTGCGGTTTGGATTCCGGCGAGACAGAATGTTTTGATGGCATCAATTGCAACGTCAATTCTCACCGGTAATTTCTGGCGTTCATCTACTGAAAATGTTCCAAGAACATATTCGATCTGACGTCCACGAGGAAAGTCGTTTCCTATACCAAATCTCAAACGCGGATATTCGTCGGTTCCAAGCATTTGGGCGATATTTTTCAAACCGTTGTGGCCAGCATCACTCCCCTTTGGTTTTAGTCGGATTGCGCCAAATGGTAAAGCCAAATCATCGACAATAACAAGAATATTATCACTATCGATTGATTCTTTATCAACCCAATAACGAACGGCATTACCGCTCAAATTCATAAATGTAGAAGGCTTCAGTAATATCAACTGTTTATTTTTTAGCCTCATACGGGCAATATCGCCATAACGTTCTGTTGAAAAAGAAGTATTGGATGCCTCAGCAAAGGCATCCAATACTTTAAATCCGATATTATGGCGAGTATCACGATATTCATCGCCGATATTACCAAGCCCTACGATTAAATATTTCATAGGGGTATTATATCAATATTTCAAACTTATTTACCTGCGGCAGCGGCAGCAGCGGCACCACGAGCGGCACGAGTGAGCTGAACAGCGCAAACAACTGCGTTCTTAGCGTTAACGAGTTCAAGACCGTCAAAGTGGAGGTCACCAATCTGAAGAGTTTTGCCAAGACCGAGGTTGTCAACGTTGATAACAACACGTTCAGGGATGTTGGTATAAGGTGCTTTAACTTTGATTTTCTTCATAGAAAGAGTAAGTTTACCACCGGCTTTAACACCCTCAGCGTGACCTTCGAGCTGAACGGGAACATCCATAACGACAGGTTTCTTATCGTTTACTTCAAGAAGATCGATGTGGAGAATATTGTCTTTAACGGGATGGAACTGGATTTCTTTCAATACAGCCATTTTAGTTTCACCGTTGAAAGTCAACTCGATAGCAAAAATATCAGGAGTGTAGATGAGTTTGCGAACAGCGTCATTGTTAACAACGAGGTCAGTAGTGATCATAGCTTTACCGTTGCCGATTTCTACGATTTTTTGACCGGGTGCCAATTTTACGTTTTTACCTGCTTCGATGATTTCACCACCGTTAAGAACTACAGGGATAAGACCTTCGCTACGAAG
>JAIDRE010000081.1 GCA_029061925.1 Muribaculaceae bacterium
ACATTGCAATGTATATGACCGGTTTCCGCCACTTCAAACACTAAAAATATTTTACTAACCTTATACTACTCTCTAAAAGCAAAATGGGATTTTTCTCTCTAACAAAAGAAATAGCCATCGACCTCGGCACCGCCAACACTGTCATTATCCACAATGACAAAATCGTGATTGACGAACCCTCTATCGTGGCACTCGACAAGCGCACCGACAAGCTCATCGCTGTCGGTAAAGAGGCTCAGCTCATGGAAGGTAAGGAGCCTAACGAAATCCGCACCGTTCGCCCTTTGAAAAAAGGTGTGATCGCCGACTTCCAGGCAGCCGAACTAATGATTCGCGGTCTTGTAAAGAAAGCAAACTCAGGTAGCCGCCTTTTCTCACCGTCACTCCGTATGGTTGTCGGTATCCCCTCAGGCTCAACCGAGGTTGAGATCCGTGCCGTACGCGACTCATCGGAACACGCCAACGGTCAGGACGTTTACATGATTTACGAACCGATGGCTGCCGCTCTTGGTATTGGCTTGGACGTTCTTGCAGCCGAAGGCAACATGATTGTCGATATAGGTGGCGGTACAACCGAAATCGCCGTTATCTCGCTTGGTGGTATCGTGTCAAACATGAGTATCCAGGTGGCAGGTGACGACTTGACCGACGATATTATCGGACACATGCGCCGCGCTCACAACGTTCGCGTCGGAGCCCGCACAGCCGAACAAATCAAAATCAAGGTTGGATCAGCGTTGACCGAACTTGAAAATCCGCCCGAAGACTACATCGTTCACGGACCTAACCAAATCACCGCCCTCCCGATGGAAATTCCGGTAAGCTACCAGGAAATTTCACACTGTATCGAAAAGACAATCTCGAAGATCGAGGCAGCCGTGCTTGGTGCGCTTGAACAGACACCGCCCGAATTGTATGCCGACATTGTTCGCAACGGTATCTGGCTCGCCGGTGGTGGTGCACTCATCCGTGGCCTCGACAAACGTCTGACCGAGAAGATCGGAATCCAGTTCCACATTGCCGAAGAGCCCCTTCTTGCGGTAGCAAAAGGTACAGGCGTGGCATTGCGTAACATCCACAACTTCTCATTCCTTATCAAATAAGAAACAACCATCTTCTACAGGGGCGCGACACGGGGTCGTGTCCCTGTATCCATATCATTTTCACACTGCAACGAATAGACGATGAGAAATCTTCTACACTTTTTTCTTAAATATCTGTCATGGCTCGTTTTCACGATCTATGTCACTATTTCTGTCGTCATACTCGTCAAGAATAACCCCTATCAGCATCATGTGATTATGACATCAGCAGGCTCGGTTACAGCATCGGTATATTATGCAACAAACAGCGTTACATCTTATTTCAATCTTCACGACATCAATGAAGACCTTCAGCGACGCAACGCCGACCTTGAGGCAGAAGCCATAGCCCTGCGCACACAAATCAGAAGTCTTCGCGAACAGCTGTATGCCGACTCGATGACCGTTGTTGAAGCCCTTTCGCCCTATACCTTCATCATCGGTAGCGTAATCAACAACTCGATTTACCGCCCCTACAACTACATCACGGTTGACAAAGGTGAGGCTGACGGTGTCAAACCCGAGATGGGTGTCGTTGACCAGAACGGTGTTGTCGGAATCGTCAACATTGTCGGTCCCCACTTCTCGCGAATCATCTCACTGCTCAACCCCAACTTCCGCCTGTCGTGTAAGTTGAGAGGCAGTGATGTTTTCGGTTCGCTCGTCTGGGACGGCAAGTCACCCGAAACCGCATTGCTCGAAGAGCTGCCCAAGCACACTGTTTATCAACCGGGCGACACAATCGTAACGAGCGGTTACTCAGCCGTTTTCCCTGAGGGAATTCCGGTTGGAACGGTAATCAGCGAGCATCGCGGAGCCGACGACAACTTCTTTACTTTGAAAATTAAGTTGTTGACTGACTTCTCGCGATTGTCAACTGTGCGAATAATCGCGACCAGGCTGACTGAAGAAATTCAAGAAGTCGAGCAAGACATTCAAGAACCACAGACAAAATTTTAAACCATAAACCGGTCACATTTCAAACATGACTAAACTTGTAATTAAATTTGCAATCTTTTTTGTGATCATCGTCCTTGTTCAAGTGACGGTGTTCAATCATCTTGTTTTGTTTGGAGTGGCAGTGCCTATGTTCTTCATCTGGTGGCTCCTGCGACTACCGTTGACACTGAATGCCAACTGGGCCTTGACATGTGGATTTTTGCTTGGTCTCACTATTGATATTTTTTCAGATACACTCGGCATGAACTCTTTGGCTTGCACAATCATAGCCGCTTTGCGTCATCCAGTGTTGCATCTTTATTTTCCCCGCGAGGAAGATTTGACCGACCCCGAGCCATCATTCAAAACGCTTGGTCCGGCAGTTTATCTGAAATATCTGATAACATTGACTGTAATATATTGCACAATCTATTTTATGATTGAGGCAATGAGCTTCTTCAATCCTATCAAACTAATTATGTGTATAACAGGAAGTTCGATACTGACATTTGTTCTGATCGCAGCTATCGACAGTATAACAGGGAAACAACGTGAGAAAAGACTATAATCTTGAAAAGCGAAAATATGTAATCGGAGGCTTTATTGTCTTAATTGCGCTGATATATATTTTCAGGCTCTATGACCTGCAGCTCAGCGACTCTAAGTATAAGAAGTTTGCCGATAACAACGCATTCCTTAATAAAACAATTTACCCCTCGCGCGGTTTGATTTATGACCGTAACGGCGAGCTGATTGTGTATAACCAGCCGGCTTACGATGTTATGATGATTCCTCGCGATGTCGAGCATTTCGACACCATAGACTTTTGCCAGACACTCGACATTACGGTCGAGCAACTGCGCAAACGTTTTGACGATATGCGCAAGACTGCCGGATATTCTTCATATACTCCACAAAAGTTAATTACCCACATTTCAGCACAAGATTACGGTCGTCTTCAGGAGAAACTTTACCGCTTCCCCGGATTCTTCATTCAGAAACGAATCCTCAGACAGTATAACCACAGCGCCGGTGCAAACGTTTTGGGTAACCTCCGAGAAGTAAACCCGACTGACATTGAGCGCGACCCATATTATCAGCGCGGCGACTACTGCGGTGACCTCGGCATTGAGAAGTCATACGATGAGTATCTGCGTGGTGTCAAGGGCGTTGAGATATTGATTCGTGATGCTCACGGACGTATTCAGGGCCGTTATGACGACGGATCGCGCGACATAACTCCCGAATCGGGGCGAAATCTCAAATTGAGTATTGATATCGATCTGCAGCAATATGCCGAGTCACTGATGGTCAACAAAATCGGTGCGATTGTAGCCATTGAACCACAAACGGGCGAAATCCTCGCAATGGTATCGTCGCCGACCTACGACCCGACACTTCTTGTCGGACGTCAGCGTGGCGAGAACTACCAGAAACTGGTTCAGGATCCGCTAAAACCACTCTATGACCGTTCATATAAAGCGGCTTATCCTCCCGGTTCAACTTTCAAACCGACTCAAGGATTGATTTTGTTGCAGGAAAATATCATTAACCTGCAAACAACATATCCATGTAGTCACGGCTTTATTTCGGGTGGACTAAGAGTCGGATGTCACGCCCACTACTCACCTATCAACCTGAAACCTGCACTCCAGACATCTTGTAACTCATACTTCTGCTGGGGCTTCAAGAACATGGTTGACAAGCGATCGAAATACGGCTCATCGGCAAATGCCTTTGAGGTTTGGAAAGAGCACCTCGTTTCGATGGGCTACGGCTATCCGCTCGGCACCGACCTTCCGGGCGAAAGCCGCGGATTTATACCCAACGCAAAATTTTATAACAATGTATATGGCGAAGGACGCTGGAGCGCAAACACCGTTATTTCAGTAGCTATTGGTCAGGGCGAAATTATGGCGACCCCTCTTCAAATCGCCAACCTTTGCGCCACTATTGCCAACCGCGGATGGTTTATCACACCCCATGTTGTCAAAGAAATTCAAGACACCATTATGCCTGCTCATCTTCTCGAAAAGAGGACTCCGACTGTTGACGAGCGTCACTATAGAGAAGTAGCCGAAGGCATGAGAATGGCGGTGCTTGGCGGTACGTGCCGCATGGCTGCGCTCCCGGGCATCGAAGTCGCAGGTAAAACCGGAACCGCTCAAAACCCTCACGGAAAAGACCACTCGGCATTCATGGGCTTTGCCCCGTATAACGACCCGAAAATTGCAGTCTGTGTATATGTCGAAAACGCCGGCTTTGGTGCAACATACGGTGTGCCTATCGGCAGTCTTGTCATGGAGAAATATCTCAACGGCAAAATTTCAAATGAACGAAAATATCTCGAAGAGCGTATGCTCGAAGCAAATACAATAATCTACAGTGGAGTTAAGAAACACTAATAATACGCCCCCATCACTCACTCGTGGGCTTGATTGGTTCACGATTATTCTGTACCTGATTTTGGTTGCAGCCGGAGTCGTCAGCATCTATGCGGCAAGCTATGATTTTGACGAGGCAAATATGTTTTCTTTTGACGAATTCTCGGGTAAGCAAATCAGATGGATTGGGTGTTCATTGCTTCTTGGTTTTGTATTGCTAGTGATAGACCGGCGCATATATGAGACGTACGCCTACCCGATTTATTTCGGTATGCTTATCTTGCTGGCAGTCACGATTGTTATAGCCCCAGACATCAAGGGCTCACGGTCTTGGCTGGTATTGGGTCCGATGAGCCTTCAGCCTGCTGAATTTGCTAAATTTGCGACGGCACTCGCCATGGCAAAGCTGTTCAGCGGATATAATTTTGTGTTGAATGCAAGTCCGACAAACTATGTTAAGGCACTATCAATCATATTTGTACCTATCCTTTTAATTCTCGCTCAAAAAGAAACAGGGTCGGCTTTGGTTTACCTGTCGCTCTTTTTTGTTTTGTATCGCGAGGGTATGAGTGGCTTAGTATTGTTCGGAGCTTTTTTTGCCGTCCTCATTTTTGTTGTTACCGTCAAATTTTCCGAGACAATGATAATGGGGTTGCCGTCAGGCGAATTTTCGGTGTTCATCTTAATCATGGTTTTGATTGTGGTTCTTCTCGCTGCCTACGCCAAACATTTTGCCGGTGCACGAAACGTTGGATTATGGTTTGTCGGCACAGGGTTGGTAGCCTGGATTCTCGAATACTATGGCATAAAGGTGCCTGGAACTCCGTTTTTCCTCGGCGTGATTGGCGTTGCTTGCGGATATATCCTCTTTGAATTATTAAGACTCAGATTGAGAGCGCTTTGGGTGACGGTCGGTGCCGCGCTGGTGTCGGTAGCTTTCTTATTCTCGGTCAATTATGTATTTGGGAACGTGCTTGAGCCCCACCAACAGATGCGTATAAAGGTTGCACTTGGTATTGAAGAAGACTTGAGAGGCGCGGGATATAACGTCAATCAGTCAAAAATTGCAATCGGCTCGGGAGGTATGACCGGCAAAGGATTTTTGAAAGGCACTCAAACAAAGCTTAAATATGTACCTGAGCAACATACCGACTTCATTTTCTGCACAATCGGCGAGGAGGAAGGATTTGTTGGCACAACAGCCGTGCTGACTCTGTTTTTGATTCTAATTTTACGCATCATCACCATAGCCGAGCGGCAACCGACAACATTCTCGCGCGTCTACGCCTATTGTGTTGCCGGATATTTTATATTCCACTTCTGTATCAACATCGGCATGGTAATCGGACTGTGTCCGGTTATTGGTATCCCGCTCCCGTTCTTCTCATACGGGGGGTCATCACTGTGGGGATTCACATTTTTGCTCTTCATTTTGCTGAGACTTGATGCCGCTCGTCGCGACAGACGTTAAATTTAGTTTCATAAACCGCTTTTTGACAATTTATTTCGTACCTTTGCAGTCTCTCAAAAATCTCACCTCAACTATAGTATAAGTATAAATGAAAATCATAGCCGAAAGCAGTTCAACCCGCACACATTGGTCGCTTGTCGATGGGACCGAAGTAGTAGCAAAAGCCACTACCGGCGGTTTAAACCCCTACTTTCAATCAAGGCGAGAGATAAGTCATAGTATCAGACTCGAACTTCCCGAGGCGTTTTTCCGTCGTCGCTGGGAGCACGTCTATTATTATGGTGCAGGATGTGCCAATATTGAGAAATGTAAAATTATGGAATCGTCGTTGGTTGCTCAATTCAAGACGCCGGTAACAGTCGAGAGTGACCTTCTCGGAGCAGCCCGCGGATTGCTTGTTCATGAGCCCGGCTTGGCTTGTATCATCGGAACAGGTTCAAACTCGTGTGTTTATGACGGCGAACATATCGTGAGCAATGTGCGACCATTGGGATATGTACTCGGTGACGAAGGCAGTGGATGTTACATAGGCAAAATATTTGTAAGCGACTGTTTGAAAGGACTTGCTCCCGAGAAAATCAGTGCCAAATTTTTTGAGGAATATAATATCAGAACCGATGCAGTGATGGATGCGATCTATACTGCTCCCCTTGCCGGCGTTCTTTTGTCAAGCTATTCAAATTTTCTGGCACATCATCTTGACAACGAATATGTTGACAAGTTGATTTACGATGCGTTCACTCAATTTTTCAAACGCAATATCGCTCCATATAACTATCCCGGAAAATCAATCAGTGTTGTCGGCGCGGTCGCTTGCCGATTTGACAAGATTTTCACCCGAGCTGCCAACGATTTTGGAATCAAAGTTGATAAAATTGTTCCTGCATCAATGCCCGGGTTAATTGAATTTCACGCTAAAGACATATAATCAAAATTCAATAATGGGTAAGATCAGAAATTTAGCGATTATAATAATCGTACTGCTATCGCTGGGCACACCTCAGCGTGCGTCAGCTATATCTTTTGATCTTGACTCAATTGCCACATGGGGTAAATTTCCGCGATTCTGTGTCAACGTTTACCGATGGGGCGACCACTTTTTCAACGGCTACGACAGCACTTTTGTTGCCGGTACCGGTAAACGATTTAACGTTAAGGCTAAAGCCGAAACCTGGACTGACTATTATGGGTTTCTTCTTGATAACCGTTCAAACTTTTCTATGATTTCAACTCCTTCAACAACAGCGGGTATCTATCTCACATACATGGCAGTATCGGTCGGTTATGACTACAACTTCAGGAACAAAGAAAAGACTCGGCAACGCTTCAATTTTGAATTTTCCTGCGCACTTTTAGCGGCCGATTTATACTTTATCACAAACCAAGCCGATACGCGCATAACTCGTTTTGAAAATACAAAAGGAGATATCATCTACCCCAATCTTAAATTTTCAGGAATAAAAACATCTATGTGGGGACTTGATGCCTATTACTTTTTCAACCACAAGCATTATAGTCAGGGCGCGGCATTCAGTTTTTCAAAATTCCAACGAAAATCGTCAGGTTCACCATTTGCCGGAATCGCTTTCTTTGCCGATGATTACAAATTTGATTTTAATAAAGCACCCGACTTTATTAAAGTTGAGTTACCACCATCGTGGACCGACGACCGGTATGAGGTGAAAAATAAAAACTATGCGTTCCGCATCGGCTATGCCTACAACTGGGCACTTCCACATCGTTGGACAATATGCATTTCAGAAGCACCAACAATCGGCTTTAAACGCGGCTACATCAATCAAACCTCTCAAATAAAAAATTCATTCTCCCTAAGCAATTTCGTAAGAGCCTCGGTAGTTTACAATTACCGAAACATGTTTATCGGTGCCATCGGCAGTATCGACACCGGTCTAATCCGCGACAACGAACACGCCCTCGTCAACATGATCTGGACCATCAATACCTCAATCGGCTACAGGTTCAACCTCTGGTAGCCCCCGTCACGTCAATCACGGTCATTTGGCAATTTTTGCAGTCGAACTCGAGGCGGTAGCGGCGATTGCCACCGACCTGGCGGAGCATCAGATCGTTGGGTAGTTTGTTGCGATTGGGGGTTTTCAGGCACGCACCGAGTTCGCGACGGAGACAATAGCGGCACTTCATCACCTCAACTTCTTTATTTACAGGCTTCTGTACTTCAAGAGCATCGTCGATTTTTTGAGTACCATGATCGGTATAGAATTTACGTGCCAATGAGTTAGAGATATTCTCATGGAAATCAACAGTTTCGGGCGTTGACAACTGTTTGGCGGCACGGCGAACGGCTGTTTTATAGCGTGACTTAACCGATGTCATCAACATTTCGCAACACCGGCGACGTAAGTCGGTCAAGACCGAGGCGGCTGTGAAGTCATCGTCGGCGAGCGTGTCGTCTATCTCACCGGCAATAAAAATGGTGTCGCCAAGTTTGGTTATGATACGATGGCGATTTTCTCGCTGGGGCGAACGAGCTGTCTGGAACTCTACATCAGCGACTACCTCAGCTGAAGCACCTGATTCCGTAGTCATTGAAAGGACAATGCGGTGTTTGTCAACGCGGCGAAGATTGATTGATGTTGACAAACGGCGGGGTGTGGTTCCACGCTGAGAAATTAAGCGGGACTGACGGTCACTGTTACAATAAATTTCAGTTCCGGGAGCAATCGCGGGAGCCTTGTCGCGAGTAAATACCTTGTTACCCTCAACACGATTGGCTCTAAAGCCATTAAATTGCCCGTCACGGTCGAAATATCCGAGTCCGTCACCATTCTCTATCGAGAGTGATTTATCGAGCGTGACGCAGTTGTTATGCACGTTTTTCACACGTCCAACAACACGACCGGTTGATTTGGGTGTGGCAATCGAAGCCAACGAATGAGGTTCGGGACGTGACAGGAAATAATTTGTAAAGCCACGGTTGAATACCGATTCTGCCGACGGAGTGAAGTCGATAGTCTTAACACCAAACGATGAACGACGGTATTTGTCGGGATTACGACGAATTATCTCATCAAGTCGGGCACTGTATAAAGCAGTGATATTCTTAACATAACCGACATCCTTCAATCGTCCTTCAATCTTGAACGAGGATGCACCGGCATCGATCAGCTGTTCAAGATTATCAAGGCGTTTCATATCTTTGAGGGAGAGAAAGTGGCGACCGGCAACGATTACTCGACCCGATGAATCGGTAAGATCGTAGGGCAAACGGCACATCTGGGCACACTCCCCACGGTTGGCACTTCGACCGGTTGCAAGAAGTGACGCACGACAATCTCCGCTATAACTGACACATAACGCACCGTGAACAAACACCTCAATCGGCACATCAACCGCGTCGGCTATACTTTTAATCTCATCCAAGTTGAGCTCGCGGGCAACAACAATCTGAGAGAATCCGGCAGTTTGCAGACGGAGAGCCTTTTCGGGTGTACGGGTGTCGCATTGGGTACTTGCATGGAGTTCGATTGGCGGTATATCCATCTCTAACAGAGACATATCCTGAACGATCAGCGCGTCAACACCTACGTTATACAGGTCTTTCACAAGACGTTTTACGCCGTCAATCTCATTTTCATAGACAAGCGTGTTGAGCGTTACATAAACCTTAACGCCAAATGGATGGGCATACTCAACCAACTTACAAATATCCTCGATCGAATTTGATGCGGCGGCTCGGGCTCCATGGTCGGGTCCACCGATATAAACGGCATCGGCACCGCAATCTATTGCAGCAATGGCAGTTGCAAGATCACGGGCAGGAGAAAGGAGTTCGAGAGAACGTGGAGTTGAAGATTTATCGGTCATTGGTCTTTCTTTCAAGGAGATAGTTCAGCCAGTTGTTATAGAATATCCGACCCGGTTCAACCCAACGAGCTTCATATTCTTCACCGATTTTTCCAGGCAGATAATAGTCAACAGGAGGTGCCGGGTTCAAGCCTTTACCCATGTCACGGGTATATTCCATGTGGAGCGTATCGGGATTATATTCCCAGTGTCCGAGGAAATAAAACACAGGACGCTTACGGTCGGCGAGCATGTGGAAATCATTAAAGCGGGTCGTTATCAACGTATCGACTTCAGCGGTCGAAATTGCGACAGGGTCAAGAGTTGTATTTCGGCTTTGTGGCACCCAGATTTCGCGGTCAAGTCCGCGGGTCAATGCGTGGGGCTTGACATCGTGGATATACGCTCCCGAAATTTTAGAGTCGAGGATGACCTTATTAACTCCGTGGAGATGATAGAGAGCGGCGAAGGCGCCCCAGCAGATATAAAGCGCCGGGAGTTGGAGTTCGGTAGCCTTGTCAATCAATGCTGTCAATTCGTTCCAATAGTCAATCTCTTTAAAATCAAGAAATTCTATCGGAGCACCGGTGACAATCAGTCCGTCATACTGCCTCAAATCAAGTTTATTTGAGGGGATATAGCAACGCTCAATGCGTTCTCGGTCAGCGCCTTTGGTGACATGGCTCGACATTCTGACAAAGTCAACTCGAACGTTAAGATTGCTATGGTCAACCAACCGCAGGAAATCATCCTCGGTTCGCTGCTTGAGGGGCATAAGATTAACGATGGCAATCCTCAAATCGGGGTTGCCATCGCGATAGATATAACGATTGTCAGAATCGATACAAAATTGTTTACTGAGTAAAACAGGCATCAGCTGTTTTTATTATCGTTTTTAATGTCAGTTTCGGGTTTATCGGGGTTGTTATCGTCAGACTGAGCTGTCGGTTCGGTTGATTCGGGAATCTCGGGAAGGTCAGTAGTAACTTCAGTAGATTCAACGTCAACTACTCCGGGAATTGGAGGAGGAACAGGTTCGCCGTCGGCATTCTCACCCTCACTAACCTGCTTGGCAGCAAGGATTTCATCGGTACGCGAAACCCATTTACGTTCTCCGAAAATTTTAACCATATCGTCAGTGAAGATAACCTCACGGGTAATGAGGGTATCAGCGAGTTTGCCATGACCCTCGGCATAGTCGCGCAAGATTGATTTTGCACGTTCATATTGCTCGGTGATGATGCGTGACACTTCTTCATCAATCATGCGGGCACGGTCTTCGCTATAAGGCTTGGTAAAGCCGTAGCTCTGACCGGTCGAATCATAGTAGCTCAAGTTGGGAAGGCTGTCGCTCATACCATAGTAAGCCACCATTGCATACGCCTGCTTGGTCACACGCTCAAGGTCGTTGGCAGCACCGGTTGAGATGTGACCAAGGAAGAGTTCCTCAGCAGCACGTCCACCGAGAGTTGCGCACATTTCATCGAGAAGTGCCTGAGTAGGAGTAATCTGGCGTTCCTCAGGGAGATACCAAGCAGCACCGAGAGCCTTACCGCGAGGCACGATTGTAACCTTGATGAGCGGGTTGGCATATTTAAGCATCCAAGACACGGTTGCGTGACCGGCTTCATGGATTGCGATAGCGCGTTTTTCCTCGTCAGTTGTGATTTTAGAACGCTTTTCGAGACCACCGATAATGCGGTCAACAGCGTCGATAAAATCTTGTTTCTGAACCGAAGTTTTATTTTTACGGGCAGCGATAAGTGCAGCCTCGTTACATACGTTTGCAATTTCAGCACCCGAGAATCCCGGAGTTTGACGAGCAAGCAAATCAATATCGACCGAATCATCAATCTTGATATTTTTAAGGTGTACCTTGAAGATAGCGACACGGTCGTTGAGTTCGGGGAGATCAACATAAATCTGACGGTCGAAACGTCCGGCACGAAGAAGTGCTTTATCAAGAATATCGGCACGGTTGGTAGCGGCAAGGATGATTACACCGCTGTTTGAGCCGAAACCGTCCATCTCGGTCAAGAGTTGGTTGAGTGTGTTCTCGCGCTCGTCGTTTGAACCCATGTTGACGTTCTTGCCACGGGCACGACCGACAGCATCGATCTCGTCAATAAACACGATACAGGGTGCTTTTTCTTTTGCCTGACGGAAGAGGTCGCGAACACGCGATGCACCGACACCGACAAACATTTCGACGAAGTCAGAGCCCGACATCGAGAAGAAAGGCACGTTTGCCTCGCCGGCTACAGCCTTGGCAAGCAAAGTTTTACCTGTTCCGGGAGGGCCTACAAGGAGAGCACCCTTAGGAATTTTACCACCGAGGTCGGTATAACGCTGGGGATTTTTGAGGAACTCAACAATCTCTTCGATTTCAGTTTTAGCCTCAGAGAGTCCGGCAACATCTTTAAATGTAACCTTGACAGGACCGTCCTTGTCAAAAATCTGTGCTTTAGATTTTCCAACGCTGAACACACCGCCGGCACCACCATCCTTGCCTGACATTCTTCGCATGATGTAGAACCAAAAGAAGATGAGCAAAACAACGGGGCCAAACGTCCAAAGAAGCGATGTATAGTCGCTACCCTTCTCATATTTTACTTCGCCGGTAAATGAACCGTCTTGTTGCCACTGCTCGATTTTGTCCTGGAGCTTATCGGCAGACGGAATCTCAGTCATAATGTGGGCTTTCACACCTGACCCGGGTTTGTATTGAGATTCGGGGAATATTTTTGAAGCGAGCGAGTCGCTCAAAACAGCCTGAGCCTCACGTTTGTTGGTGATGACAATAATTTCGTCAACACCACCACCGCTGACATATTCTTCAAATTTTGAGAAACTTACTTCTTTAGTAATGTCGTTGTTGTCAATATAGAATATTCCACAGAGGAAGAGGAATATCAGAGCATACATCCAATATATACTGAACTTAAACTGACGTTTTTTTGCGGGCTTGTTATTGTCCATATTTCGTTTATTATTTTTCAATTATTAATCCCTGTCGGGGAGTGTTGTCACCACCGCATCGCTCCATAAATCTTCGAGATTGTAGTGCTCGCGGACATCCTTGCGGAAAACGTGCACAAGAATATCGCCGTAGTCAATCACAATCCATTCGCTATTGCGGTATCCGTCGTAGTTAAACGGTTTACGACCGAGTTTTTCAAGGAGTTCCTCACGAATATTGTCGGCAATCGCACTGACCTGTGTTGGCGAATTACCCTGACAGATAATAAATTCTGAAGCAGCGGCACCTTCAATCTCAGAGAGGTCGAGAAGTGTCACAGCGTAGCCTTTACGGTCATAGATGCTTTCGATTATTTGATTGCGCAACTGAGTGATTACGTCGTTGGTTGAAGTTGTTTCGGGAGTCTTATTTGTCATTTTATATTTTGATATGCGATATCAATTAATTTACAAATTTAATATATTTTTTTTGCTTATGATGAATTATTTATATTTTAACAAGCAAATCGGCTAAAAAGTTGTACTGTTACGGCGTTCTTCATCAAACAAAAAGCTTTTCTATGCGGTGAAGGTGACCCGAAAGAGAAAACACAAGCACATGGTCGCCGGGCTGCAATACCGTCATACCGCTAATCAAACCGCCTTTGCCGTTTCTGATGAGACCTGCCATTGTCATTCCATGGGGCAGACTCAAGTCTTTGATCGGAGCCTTACAAACACGGGCACCTTCACGCACCTCAAATTCAGCAACTTCGGCATCGGCGAGCGCCATACATTTTGACGACTCGGTGTCGGCATCAATCAACAGTTGGAAGATCTTACTTGATGCGAGCAGTTTTTTGTTGATAATCGTACCGATATTAAGTCCCTCAGCCTCAGAGATAAACTGGAGATTTTCGACCTCGGCAACAGTTTTGGCTACGCCATATTCCTTAGCTGTCAGGCAGGCGAGAATGTTTGTTTCAGAGCTATCAGACAAGGCAACGAAAGCGTCCATTTCTGATATTCCTTCCTCTACAAGCACCTCATTGTCACGAGCATCGGCACAAACAATGTCGGCATTGGGGCAACGTTCGGGAAGTTTTCGGCAACGATCAATGTCGTTTTCGATGATCTTTATTTTATAGTCTTTGCCGAGAAGCTGAGAGAGACGAGCGGCGATCTTACTACCGCCCATAACCATTACTTTCTTTACTTTTGCCTGGGTTTTACCGCACAAATCGCGGAGTTCGGTAAGGTGGTCGCGGGTTGTAGTGAAATAGAGAATATCGTTCTCACGAATCATGTCGTCGCCTCGCGGAATCAGCGTTTCGTGGCGGCGTTTGATTGCCGAAACGTGGAAGTTGTGGTGGGCGAACGTGATGTCGCGCAACTTCATACCGACGATCTTGGCATTTCCCCTTATCTTCACAGCCAACAAAATCAATTCGCCATCGTGAAGTTCAAACCACTGGCGGGCCCATGTGTGCTGAAGGGCCGTTTTAATCTCAAGAGCGGCAAGATATTCGGGATAAATCGTGTCGTTGACCCCAAATTTTGACAGGAACGGACGGTTTTCGGCCCTCATATACTCGTAGTTGTCAATTCGTGCAACGGTTTTCTTTGCACCCATTGATTTGGCAATCGCACAAGCAGTTACATTATCTGTTTCAAATGGCGTTACGGCGATAAAGAGGTCACAACCGCTGACATTTGCCTCGCGCAACGTCTGGAATGAGGTCGGCGCGCCTGCAATTGTCATCAAATTATAGTTGGCATCGAGCGGCGCAAGCTTTGCGGGGTCGGCATCGATGAGAATAATGTCTTGTTCTTCGCGCGAGAGAAGTTTGGCGAGGTGTGAGCCAACTTCACCTGCACCACCAATGACTATTTTCATTTTTGTTGGTTTTTAGTTTTGACAGCATCAACAAGTGTTGAAGTGATTGAGTCGGCATCAATGCCGCATATTTTGTAGAGTTCATCAACCGTGCCGTGTGCAACGAAACGGTCGGGAACGCCGAGACGAATTACCCTGCGGGCATATCCGTGGTCGTTCATCCACTCAGTAACGGCTGTACCGAGTCCACCATTTGATGTACCATCCTCAACAGTCACTATCGGTACATCTTTTTTAGCGACCTCGTGAAGCAGTTCATCGTCAAGCGGTTTCAGGAATATCATGTCGTATTGAGCGACTGACATGCCCCGTTTCTCGGCTTGTCCGGCAGCGATTGAACATTCATAGGCTATGGGGCCGATTGAAAGGAGCGCGACATCGTTACCGTCGGCAATCTTGCGACCACGTCCGACGGGCAACTGTTTCAACTCGCTTTTCCAGTTGACATTATGCCCATCGCCGCGCGGATAGCGGATTACGAAGGGGCCGTCATTCCATTTTGAAGCGGTAAACATCAGGTTGCGCAACATCTGTTCGTCAGACGGTGACGATATTGTCACACCGGGAATTGTGCGCATATAAGCCATATCATACAAGCCGTGGTGGGTAACACCGTCTTGTCCGACCAATCCGGCTCGGTCAATACAGAAGGTTACGGGCAAACGAAGAATGGCTGTGTCGTGAATTATGTTGTCGTAGGCACGTTGCAGGAAAGATGAGTAGATGGCGCAGAACGGACGTTTACCCTCTTTGGCAAGTCCACCGGCAAAGGTCACGGCGTGTCCCTCAGAGATACCGACATCAAACACACGGTCGGGCATCTCAGCTTGCATTATATTCATTGATGTTCCCGAAGCCATTGCGGCTGTAATACCAACAATATCAGGGTTTTGGCGAGCAAGTTCGAGAAGTGTATCGCCAAACACATCCTGATATTTAGGCGACTTGACTGTGTCGGTTGCAACATCGGCCTGACGGACTCCGGTCTCCGCATCAAACTTGCCGGGAGCATGCCACAAGGCAGGGTTTGACTCGGCGGGTGCAAAGCCTTTACCCTTCTTGGTCTTGAGGTGGAGGATGCGGGGCCCGCGCATATCCTTAATGTCGTTAAGGACCTGAATGAGAGTTGGTAAATCATTACCGTCAAAGGGTCCGAAATAACGGATGTTAAGTCCTTCAAAAATATTTTGATGGCGCGATAAAAGAGCCTTCAGCGAGTTATTAAAGCGGAGGATTGCGCCTTTCTGCTTGTCGCCTATCATGTGAGCCTTACGGAGTCCGCGATAAATTAAGTCGCGAAGGTTGTTGTAACCGGGACTGGTAGTCAAATGAGCCAGATATGAGTTGAGTCCACCGACCGGACTGTCGATTGACATATCATTGTCATTCAGAATGATAAGCAGGTTGTTGCGGACGTTGGTTGCATTGTTCAAACCTTCAAACGCAAGACCGCCGGCAATAGCCGAGTCGCCGATGACAGCCACCACATTTCGTCGCGGTTCGTCATGATTTAATTCTGAGGCAATTGCCATGCCGAGTGCTGCCGAGATAGAGTTTGAGGCGTGTCCGGCAGTGAATGTGTCATATTCGCTTTCGTCAGGATTGGGAAATCCGCTCAGTCCGTTGAGCTTGCGGTTGGTGTCAAAGCGATCGCGACGTCCGGTCAACAGTTTGTGTCCGTAAGCTTGATGTCCGACGTCCCAAACGATTCGGTCGTATGGAGTATTAAAAACATAATGAAGTGCGACTGTCAGTTCAACCGTTCCCATACTCGATGCGAAATGACCGGGGTTTGACGAGAGTGAATTGATCAACATCTGTCTGATATCAGAGCAGACCTCGGGCAACTGAGTCGGAGTCAGCTTCCTTAAATCGTCGGGAGAATCAATTTTGGAGAGTAGAGGATATTTATTGGTTGTTTCGTCCATTTTTGCGATATTTTTTATAGATAGGAACAAACACAACAATGCCCGACGCTATGATAGCGAAAACAGTCATAAACGTAATCTTAGGTGACGATGCAATCACAGCCCAACAGAGTACAAGCCAGAGAATTGTGATACATGAAAATCTAAAAATATCTGTTCCTTTCATTTCTTATCTCTCATTTTACTGCAAATTTAATGAAAATGAGTGAATAAAGTCCCCGTTTTAATTTTTTTAATAGTAACGGCCTCCGCAACATCGACTGCAGAGACCTTTACAAAGTATTTCTTTATAATTTAATTATGGTGCATGATTAACTCATATTCCCCTTCATCAAGATCCTCGTATTTTATTTTTCCGGCTAAAAGAGCCTCTTCTAACAAAGATAAATTCAACTTCGAACCACTCGAGAAATTCCATATCTCACCTTTATAATGCCTTAGAATCCTAATATGAGACAACATAGCATCAATTGCGCTTTCATACGTATCGACATTATCGGGATCATAGTATAACGGTTTAACATTAAACGTATAAACGTGTTTTGCAATATTAACCGGCTGAGGATGGTTGTCTTTATTACACTCATAACTATACGAGATTACAATTTTACCTTTTGAGGCGCTCTCAACATTCCACCATTTGTCATCAAACAAAACTCTTTCTGTTTGAGGATCATACTCAAACATGCACTTTCGCATCTGAGTCTTGTCATTACGAATTTGTCTACAATATTGATCCCAAGCCCAATCAACTTCACCTTCGCACAAATAATCTTCTTGATCCCCAGGCATTTTACTATACACAACCCACGAAGACCCATTAAATATGTGCACACATGGTTCTTCATTTGCAACATCTACTTTCCATTTTTCAGAAGGCTTCCCATCTTTACATGGTCTCGTGTATATGTGTGATTTTTTATCACTGGGGGAAAGAGTCATAGGACTCTCTCCACGAGAGACAGACATCAAAAAATCATCGTCAATCTCGCCCTTGAAATCAACGTCAGGGTCAACAGAACAGCTTGATAGGGAAGCTGCCATTATCATTGTAAAAATTAGTTTTTTCATGTTATTTATTTTGAGGAATGAATAATATTGGCTTATTATTTAGTTGGATAAAAATCAACGAGTTATCCTATTTCGTGGCAAAGATATGTTAAATTAATGTAATTTGCAAATATATCGTTAATTTATTTTTATAAATTTGTACAGTTAACAAAAAGAACAATGGAAGGAATATTATATATTAGTGAGTATCAATCGCCTATCGGAGAATTGGTTTTGGCGGCGACTGATAGTGGACTTTCGATCTGTGCCGGTAATGAAGTGGTGGAGAAACGCAGGTTGATTGAAAAGGTTGTAAAAGGGCTCAATTTAACTACTAACCACAACGCAGTCAACGAAATATTAAAGTCGGCTTTTAGCTGGCTTGATAATTATTTTTCGGGAATTGAAAATGAGAAAGAGCCTCCGCTTTTACTATGCGGAAGCCCTTTTCAAAATAAAGTGTGGCTCAAGTTGACCGAAATACCGTATGGGGCTACTGTTTCATATAGCGGAATTGCCAAGGCTACGGGCAATCCCAGTGCTATAAGAGCAACAGCTAACGCTATTGGATCCAACAGATTATGGATTTTTATTCCATGTCACCGAGTTATCGGAGCAAACGGTCGGTTAACCGGATATGCCGGTGGGCTTGAGGCTAAAAAATATCTACTCGACCTTGAAGCGCATCTTAAATAAGCTTGCTTTCACGAAGGAATTCGCCAATCGTGGTGAGACATTCATCAGAACGCTCAATCGACTTGCAACGGCTTTCAACGGGGCAAAGTCCGGTGCCGGCACGGTTGGTGATTGAGTCAATCACCTGGTCATATTTCACCTCAACACCGTGATTCCTGAGATATTCGACCGCCTCGCGAGTTATCACTTCGGTTTGAACGCATTTTACTCGTCCTTCAACCATCAAAGCAGCAGCTCCTTTGCCGACAATCTTATCGGCGACGAGCGAACCTTTGAGTATTTCGGGCGATTCAACGTTCAACTTATAAAGGTCAACAACTCCGGGGCTGTCGTAGGTTGAGATTGCGCCATCGACAGTCGCGACTGCCAACGAGTGGTTACCCTCTTTCAAAATCGAATGGAGAGTTGCCAAATCAACAACGTTCATCTTGTCTTGCTTCATGCTCTCGACAAACATGTCGATGCGCATCATCTGACCGGGAATATCGATCAACTGTGGACAGTGAGGCACACATTGACCGCAGGCGGTACAGTGGTCAGCCTGACGCAAGGTCGGTACTGCCCTGTCGTAACTAACGAGAAAAGCACGGCGGGCGGCACGATAGTTGGGATCTTGCCCGTTCTTGGGCACATTACCCTCGTTGACACATTTATTATAGTGGAGGAATACACCGGGGATGTCGATACCGTAGGGGCAAGGCATACAATATTTGCAATCGTTACACGGAATTGTCGGATATTGCATCATCAAGTCGGCGGTCTCGTAAAGGAAGTTCATTTCATCCTCGGTGAGCGGTTTCAATGGGCAGAATGAACGGAGGTTATCTTCGAGATGCTCCATGTAGGTCATGCCTGAAAGCACTGTCAGAACGTCGGGATGAGTTCCGGCATAGCGGAATGCCCATGATGCGACACTTCGCTCGGGTTCGCGCTGTTGGAGTCGTTCGGCAACATGGTCGTGGACTTTTGCCAAACGTCCGCCGAGCAACGGCTCCATAATAACGGCAGGTATCTGACGGCTTGCCAACTCGTTATAGAGATATTCAGCGTTTGTATTTCGCTTATTAATCTCTTTTGCGTGTTTCCAGTCAAGATAGTTGAGCTGAATCTGCACGAAGTCCCAGTTATATTTGTCGTTTTGAGACAACAGATAGTCAAATACTTCAATATCACCATGATATGAAAAACCAAGATTGCCGATTCGTCCGGCTTTACGTTCTTCAAGAAGATAGTCGAGGACGCCATTGTCGATATAACGTTTTTGGAATGCTTCCATACCATTATATTCGCCGGCACTCATTCCAACACCGTGAAGCAACAAGTAGTCAATTTTATCAACCTGGAGCAGTTTGAATGAGTTATGGTACATCTCAAGCGACTCCTTGCGCCCCCATGTCGAGGGAGCGAAGTTTGACAACTTGGTCGCGATGAAATAGGAGTCGCGCGGATGGCGGCTCAAAGCGATTCCGGTAGCCTTTTCAGAGCGACCTTTACAATAGGCAGGCGATGTATCGAAATAGTTTACGCCATGTTCAAGAGCTGTATCAATCAGTTGGTTAACCATCTCCTGGTCAATCTCATCCTGACCATCAGGACCGGTCGGAACAGTTGGCCATCTCATACAACCATAGCCCAGGATTGAGACTTTCTCGTTGGTCTTGGGATTAAGACGATAGGTCATTTGGTCGGTCGGAATTGGACCTTGAGCGAGAGTAGCCTGACCTACCGATGATTTTTCGCCGGGTTTACAGCCTGCAAGTGCAGCTGCCGAAACAGCCGAACCGAGTCCGAGTCGGCGAAGGAAATCGCGACGTGATATGCTGATTTTCTTATTATTCATATCCATTTTGAATCAGTTTTAAATGATACGATGTTGAAGGTTACCTTCTACATAGATTGCGCTGAACGGACGAGCCGGACAAACATATTCGCACGCACCGCATCCGATACATTTTTCAGCGTTAACCGATGGAATTTTGAGCGATTCGGGGTCATTACTGTCAAGCGGAACCATAGTGATTGCACCAGAAGGACAGTGGCGGGCACAGTTTCCACAGCTTACACCGTCGGTCAAGACAATACAGTTTGACTTCACCCAAACGGCATGACCAATTGAGATTGACGATTTTTCAGCAACATCAATCGGTTTGATTGCGCCGGCAGGGCAAACCTGACTGCATCGAGTACATTCGGGTCGGCAATAGCCACGTTCATACGACATAACAGGCTGCATGAACGAGCGGAGGTCGGTTGACGGACGGAGAACGTCGTTGGGACATTGAGAAACGCACAACTGGCAACCGGTGCAATGCTGACGGAAATGTTTCAGCGACTGCGATCCGGCAGGCACAAGCGGAGTTTTGCGTTCGGGAATCTTTTTATCAAGAATCACAGCAAGACCACCGTCAACAGTCTTCTCTTCAGCCTTTATTGTTGATGCAACAACCGCTCCGCCGACAATAGCAAGGAACGACCGGCGGTTATCGGCTGACTTCTCAGCTTCAACAGCCACAGGCTCAACCTGTTTACGACGTTTTGTATAAGAAATTGCACCATGGGTACAAGTGTCGATGCAATCCATACAAGCAACACAACGCGAATAGTCGATTGTATGGTTCTTGCCGTCGATGCAAGCGGCTTTGCAACGTTTTGAACAAAGACCGCACGCATTACATTTTGAAGTGTCTATCACGGGGCTCAACCATGAAAAGCGTGAGAAGAAACCGAGGACAGTCCCAACGGGACAAATTGTGTTGCAGTAGGTACGACCGTTGCGCCATGCAAGAACAAACAGAGTAACAAAAGTGACAACAGCAATGATAAACACCGGCATTGCTTTAATCCAGGTATCTTTGGTATAGAAAGCATAGCTGTTGTGATATTCGGCAATGTCGGCAGCAACGTTATTAATGGCGATAACAACAGGGCTAAACAAATTCTGAGCGATGCGTCCATACGAGCTGTAGGGAGCAAGTAGAGCTACAAAAGAGCCGATTCCGGCAACCAAGGCGATGAAGAAAAGCACAAACACACCATATCTCAACCATTTAACAGCGGGAGAATAAGAAAAACGATATTTGCGTTTCTTTGAATAAGCACCCAGGCGCGTGAAAATATCCTGGAGTACACCAAGAGGACATATTACCGAACAGTAAACTCGTCCGAAAAGCAGAGTAATTGCCAGTAACAGAACGACTACTCCGACATTCAGAGCAAGAACAGCCGGCAGAAACTGAATTTTAGCCATCCAGCCCAACCAAGAGTGGACCGCCCCCGTAAAATCAAGGAACAACAAAGTTATTCCGAGAAAGAAAAGGGTAGCTACAATAATTCTAATTTTACGAAGCATTGCAGATGAAAATGTAATGTATTGGTTTATTATAGATTAGTTTTTCGGTTCAAATATACGACTTTTATTTTAAAAACAAGACCCAAACAAATAAAAAACCCGCCAAATTTCACAATTTAGCGGGTTCTCTGTGTCCAAAGGACACGTGGATGGGAGAAAATATAATTATTTTATGCGCTTTTTTATTTCTTCAGTCTCTTTTTCATAACCCGGTTTAGCCAAGAGCGCAAACATATTACGTTTGTAAGCCTCAACACCCGGCTGATTAAATGGGTTAACATCAAGGATATAACCTGAGATACCGCAGGCTTTTTCAAAGAAGTAAATCAACTGACCGAGATATACCTCTTTAAGAGCCGGGAGGGTTATCTGAATATTTGGAACACCGCCGTCAACGTGAGCAATGCGAGTACCGAGTTCTGCCATTTTGTTAACCTGGTCAACGTGCTTGCCGGCGATGTAGTTCAAACCGTCGAGATTAGCCTTGTCAGTGGGAATAATGGTTTCACGTTCAGATGATTCAACCGAGATAACGGTTTCAAAGATTGTGCGTTCGCCATCTTGAATCCATTGCCCCATAGAGTGGAGATCTGTCGAGTTGTCAACAGCAGCCGGGAAAATACCTTTGTGGTCTTTACCTTCTGATTCGCCATAGAGCTGTTTCCACCATTCGCCAAAGTAATGGAGTTTGGGGTTATAGTTAACAAGGATTTCGATTTTTTTACCAGCCTCGTAAAGTGCATTACGAGTCATAGCGTATTGCATTGAGATATTGTCTCCTTCAGCTTTACGGGTAGCTTCTTCCATATCGCGGGCTCCTTTAACGAGCTCTTCGATGTCATAACCGGCAACTGCGATGGGGAGCAAACCAACGGGGGTGAGCACTGAAAAACGACCGCCGACATTGTCTTCGATGACAAATGTCTTGTAACCTTCTTCGGTAGCAAGCTGACGGAGAGCGCCTTTCTTTGCGTCGGTGATTGCTACGATACGCTTTGCAGCCTCAGCCTTACCGAGTTTCGCCTCAAGCATTTCTTTAAGGATGCGGAAAGCAATTGCGGGTTCGGTAGTTGTACCTGATTTTGAAATTACAATGATACCGAATTTCTTATCTGAAAGATAGTCTTTGAGTTCGGCGAGATAATCTTCGCCAATATTTTGTCCGGCAAACACCACGCGAGGCCATTCGGTTTTGGGTTTGAGCGAAGCGAATGAGTCAGAGAGAGCTTCAATCACGGCTTTTGCGCCGAGATAACTACCACCGATACCGACAGCAACAACTACTTCACAAGTCTCTTTAAGAGCATTGGCAGTTGCATTGATGTCGCCCAACAACGCGGGAGTGATTGATGACGGAAGATTTACCCATCCCAGGAAATCGTTTCCGGCACCGGTACCGTTATTCAATTTGTTAATTGCGTCATCAGCACGACCGGCGAGTTTTTTTATCGCGTCAGCGCTGACTGTACCGTAAACATCGGTCACATTTACTTGAATCTTTTTCATATTAATATTAATCAAATGATGATTTTTGTGAAATTTTTCCGCAAAGATAACTAAATAACGAGAAGTCTCAAATTAATTAACTTAATTTATATAGGAGAATAGGGATATATTTATTATTTTTGCAAATTGATATATTCGGGTAACTCCAATCATATCACAAGCGTGCTCTTTTTTCACGGGCACCCCTGCCAAGCAAAATAAAAAACAACATAAATGATAGGTAAATGGAATTATTTACCCCTGACACAAGACGAACAAAAGGCCAAGGCTATTTTAGACACAAAATATGCCTCTGTACCGCCCATAAGCGAGCTACTGGTTCAACGTGGGATTAAAACAGTCGAGGAAGCTGAGAAATTTTTCCGCCCCTCGCTGTCAAATCTTCACGACCCGTTCCTCATGCCCGACATGGACAAAGCCGTTGCGCGCCTAAACCGTGCAATGGGGCTTAAGGAGAAGATTATGGTCTTTGGAGACTATGATGTTGACGGCACAACCGCCGTTGCATTGGTTTACAAATACCTTCGTAAATTCTACTCCAACGTCGAATTTTATATCCCGACTCGATATGACGAGGGATATGGGGTATCATTGAGGGCAATCGACGATTTTGCCCGCCAGGATGTCAAGCTGGTAATCATTCTTGACTGTGGTATCAAAGCCAATGAAGAAATCGACTACGCTAAGTCGTTGGGTATCGATTTCATCATCTGCGACCACCATGTGCCCGATTTGGAGCTGCCCAATGCCTGTGCAATTCTGAATCCTAAAATGCCTGATACAACCTACCCGTGCCGCGAGCTTTCGGGCTGCGGAGTGGGCTTCAAGTTCATGCAGGCGTTCTCGATGAGCAACGAGATTCCGTTATCAGAACTCGACAGTATGCTTGACCTTGTTGCTGTCAGCATCGCCGCTGACATCGTGCCGATGGTTGATGAGAACAGAGTGATGACATTTCACGGATTGAAACGCCTTAACACCAATCCCAATCTCGGACTGAAGGCTATCATCAAAATCTCTCAGCTTGCCGGCAAGGAAATCACAGTCAGCGACCTGATTTTCAAAATTGGGCCGCGCATCAATGCATCGGGACGTATGCAGCGAGGCAGCGAGGCAGTCGAGCTTTTGGTTGCGCACAACTATACCGAAGCTCTTGAAATTGCCCGTAACATCGACCAGTACAACAAAGACCGCAAGGAACTCGACAAGCAGATTACCCAGGAGGCAAATGAAATCATTGAGGAACACGGTGACAAAATCAACGACAAAAAAACTCTTGTCATATACAACAAGGACTGGCACAAAGGTATTATCGGCATCGTTGCATCACGTCTTACCGAACTTTACTACAAGCCATCGGTTGTATTGACTCTCAGCGACGGACTCGCCACAGGGTCATCTCGTTCGGTTCAAGGGTTTGACGTTTATGCCGCCATTGAAGCATGCCGCGACCTGCTTGAGAATTTCGGAGGTCACACCTACGCCGTCGGTCTATCGATGAAAGAAGAGAATATCCCCGAATTCAGACGCCGTTTTGAAGAGTATGTTGCCTCAAAGATACTCCCCTCTCAAACCACTCCACAGTTTGACATCGACGCGTTTATCAACTTTGCTGACATTACACCCGAATTCATATCATTGTTGCGCCGATTCAATCCCTATGGTCCGGGCAATTCAAAACCGGTATTCTGCGCGCGCGACGTAATTGATTTCGGAACAAGCAAACTTGTCGGACACAATCTCGAACATATCAAGCTTGAGTTGGTCGATAACACTTCGGGTAAAGTATTCAACGGCATCGCCTTCAACATGGCTCAATATTTCGACTATATCAGCCAACGCAAGCCGTTTGACATCTGCTTTACAATCGAGGACAACAAACACCGTTCGTCGTCAAACGCAATTCAGCTCCTCATCAAGGAAATACACATTCCCGATGAAGAACAAATTCTCAACTGAGCAGCTTCACGCCGTTCTGCACCGCTACTGGGGGTATGACACATTCCGCTATCCCCAGGAAGATATAATCATGTCGGTGCTCAACGGCAACGATACGCTCGGACTGATGCCGACCGGAGGTGGCAAATCGCTCACGTTCCAGGTGCCGGCAATGTTGCTTGACGGTCTGACGGTCGTAATCACTCCTCTTATCTCCCTGATGAAAGACCAGGTTGACAACCTGCGTGCACGCGACATAACTGCCACCTATCTTTTTTCAGGACTAAGCACCCACGAACAGCGATTGGCGATTGACAAGTGTCGTCACGGCAAGATAAAAATACTCTACCTCTCCCCCGAAAAACTTTGTTCAGGCTCGTTTCTTGAGATAATGCGACACATCGACATCAGTCTGATTGTAGTTGACGAGGCTCACTGTATCTCGCAATGGGGCTATGACTTCCGTCCGTCATATCTCAAAATCAAGAAACTGCGTGACGTCCACCCCAATGTTCCGATTTTAGCATTGACAGCGTCAGCAACTCCGACGGTTGCCGATGATATTTGCTTCAGATTAGGATTTAAGGAGAACGCAAGACGATTCACACTCAGTTTTGCGCGACCAAACATATCGTTCATCGTCCGACCGACCGAGAGCAAAGATTCAGAACTGATACATATACTTTCGGCAACGCTCGGATCAACGATCGTTTACGTGAGGTCGCGCCGACGCACACGTGAAATAGCAATGATGCTGAATGAAAACGGAATTGCCGCCGATTTTTATCATGCCGGACTCGATTCCCAAGACAAAAATGAGCGACAAAACCGATGGAAAAACGATAAAACGAGAGTTATCGTCGCCACCAACGCCTTTGGTATGGGTATTGACAAGCCCGATGTACGCCTTGTCATTCACTACGATCTACCATCAACGTTGGAAGAATATTATCAAGAGGCAGGGCGTGCCGGACGTGACGGCAAAGAAGCATTTGCAGTCGTACTCGCCTCTAAATTTGACAAGAGCACACTATCACGCCGACTTGCCGAGACCTATCCACCGAAAGAGACGCTCCGCCATGTCTATGAAATGATGTGCAACTTTCTTGATGTGTCGGTTGGCGAGGGATTTAACCATGTATATGAGTTTAACCTGCATCTGTTCAGCAACCGCTTTTCAATCAATCGAAAAGTGGCGCACAACTCGCTCCAACTGCTGACTTCGGCAGGATATATCGACTATCAGGACGATGTTTCGACCGCATCACGCCTAATGGTCATCATGGATCGTAACGAACTTTACGACCTTGATTTGTCAGACGATGCCGACCGCGTTTTTCAGCTGATCTTAAGGAGTTATCCCGGCTTGTTTGCCGACTATGTGATTATCTCAGAGGCATCTATCGCCGGACGATTGGCGATGAAACAGGAGGCTGTATATGAAATTTTGCTTTTGCTATCACGCAAGCATGTAATTAATTACATTCCTCACCGCACTACCCCATATATTTATTTCACAACATCGCGCGAAGAGCCACAGCACCTCGTGTTTCCCCGCACAGTATATGAAGACCGCAAAGAGGAGATGGCACGGCGCATCGAGGCAATGAAATCGTTTGTATTCGGTAATAGTGAGTGTCGCGTGCAGACTATGTTGAGATACTTCGGGGAGACAGATACCAAGCCGTGTGGAAAGTGTGACTACTGCCGCCTTGTTGCCCGCGAAAAAACTAACAGAACAGAATCGGATGCTGACGGTATCAGGGCTAAAGTCGCCGATTTTCTAAGTCAAGTGGAGACAACCAATCTCGAAACACTAATAAAATACTGCTCGCCGGGCGATAAACTATCGCGAGACAACTTCATTCAGGTAGTTAGAAAAATGGCTGACGAGGGTACGGTCAAACTCGAAGGACTTAAGGTTTCAAGATAGAATCGCCCCATCGATTTTTTCAATGGCGGTTTTCAAAGTTTCGGCATATCCACGACGGGTCGATAAAGTCATCGAGCAAGTGTTATCAAAGCAGCGTCCGATTACCTCAACTTCGGGGTTCTTGGTAAGTTTCATCACGTCGTTCATTGCCTGATAGGGAAACGTAAAACTGATTTCTGCCATTTCGTGGCAGGTGATAATCTCGCCGTTTTCAATAGCCTCACGTGCAGCCTCACGATAGGCGGCAATCAGACCGGACGTTCCGAGTTTTATTCCACCGAAATAACGGACCACCGCAATCAAAATGTTGGTCAGCTTGAACGACTCAATCTGCCCCAAAATCGGTTTGCCGGCTGTTCCTGACGGTTCGCCGTTGTCGTTCGCTCTGAATGTAAGACGGTCAGCACCAATCATGTAAGCCCAGCAGACATGGCGTGCATCAAAATAATCTTTTTGCAGACGAGCAACATGTTCCATCGCCTCATCAACCGTTTTAACCGGTATGGCAAAAGCAATGAATTTACTTTTTTTTTCGGTGAAATTACCCTCAGACGGGGCTTTTAGAGTTTGAAAGCTATCGTCTGCCATATAAATTGATTATTACTCGCCGCTCAACTCGCGGTAGAGATCAAACGCCTCTTTGATTTCGTCGTCGGTAGCCACGCAGTCAAGCACTACCTTGCCGGGAGCTTCGAGCAAAGAGAAGTTGATTTCCTCTGAATTTTTATTTTTCTTATCGTGATGCATCAGCGCAATCAGGCGGTCATATTCCTTGCAGGTGAACGGGAACACGCCGTATGTGTCTTTGACGTATGATGCCAAACGAGTGACCTCAGATGTTGGGAAACCTGTTTTTTTAGATGCTATGATCAATTCGCAAACGATACCGAACACAACAGCATATCCGTGGGGAATGGGCGATTTACGTTCGATTGAAAGTTCTTCAAAGGCGTGACCGACAGTGTGTCCCAAGTTCAACGCCTTGCGGAGACCGGTTTCTTTAGGATCTTCAGCCACAACTTTTTCCTTGACGGCGACACTTGATTTAATCAGCTCAAGCATTTTGTCAGGGTCGATATTTGTAACATCATATTTGAGCAATGTGTCATACTCCTCTTTAGAAGAAAGAAGGGCATGCTTTATCATTTCGCCATAGCCTGAAAGTTTTTCCTGGTCGTTTAGCGTATTGAAGAATGTTGATGATATGATAACGGCATCAGCTTCGTTGAACACACCGATTTCGTTTTTCAGACCGTTGTAATTGATTCCGGTTTTACCACCGACCGATGCATCAACTGCAGCCAATAGTGTTGTTGGCACATTTATAAATTTAACACCACGTTTGAAAGTAGATGCTGCAAATGCTCCCATATCTGTTACCATTCCACCACCGAGATTAATCACAAGCGACAGGCGGTTACAGCCGGCATCCTGCATCTTTTTCCATATTGATGAAAGCGATTCAAGGTTTTTGTTTGCATCACCGGGCGCAACTTCAATAACCGAAGCTTTAGCAACAGCTTCAGACTCAGACTGCATACGGGGCAAGACAAACGATTTTGTATTTGAATCGACGATTACTACGATGTTTGACGGAGCGATAGACTCGACCAATCGATCGAGTTCTTGAGCAACATGGTTTGTATAAATCAATTTCTGTGCCATAATTTTATACGTTTTAATTATTCTTTTATATAAAACGTTTTAATCGACTGAAGTGTTGAATAAAGCCAATATCAGCTCAGGGAATTTCTCGGATAATTGTTCCATTGAGTCGAAAACCACAGCCGCTCCGGCTTTGCAAAGTTCTTCCCTGGGAATCGGTCCGGTTGTTACTCCGATAGTGAATGCACCGGCACTGTCAGCCGATTTCACACCCAACGGAGCGTTGTCGATAGCCACACACTTTCGGGGACTGACTCCGGCAAGCTGCATTGCCTTGAGGTATGGCTCGGGGTGAGGTTTGCCATGAGTGACATTCTTTGATGTAATCATCATTTTCTCATCAAACCCGCCCGGAAAATCACATTGCAGTCTTGAAATCAGCGACATTTGTCCCGACCCAGTAACGAGTACACGCTTCATCGACATATCAATCATTGTCTTGATAAGCGACTGAGCACCGGGCATCGTCTCAACCTCAGGGAAAGTCTTGAAATATTCGACCTTCATTGCATAAAAACGTTCTGACTCTTCGGGCGTAATATGTCTGCCAAACTGCCTCTGAAACAACAAATCGAGAGTAGCCGAACCGGTCATTCCTTCATAGAGATAGAACTCGTTGCGCGTAGCCTCGATACCAAGCTCGTCGGCAACGCGTTTCCAAGCCTGAGTGTGCAGTTTCATCGAATCATACAAAACGCCATCCATATCAATCAGAGCTGCTACTGGAGTCACTTTGGGATGATGATGACGTTTTAAGAATCGTTTTATGTCATCAGTATAGTCGGTCATCGTTTAAACGGTAGCAATAACAGCTTCAATAGCTTCAGGAGTTGTTGAGAAGTCAGTAACAAAACGAACAGCACTTTTGACGGGACCGGGAGCACCCCAATATTCAAACGAAGCAATCTCGCGCAAGCGTGCAATCGTTTCGTTGGGCAACACAAAGAACTGTTGGTTGGTCGGTGAATCAATCATCAGTTCGACGCCTTTTGCCTTCATTCCCTCCTTCAATTTCATCGCCATTTCAATCGCATGGCGACCGATTCGACCGTAAAGGTCATTATTGAACAGAGCGACGAACTGCACGCCCAACAAGCGACCTTTGGCAAGCATTGAGCCGTGCTGTTTGATGAGCGTGTATAGATATGGAACAGCATCGGCGTGACGGCTCACAAGAGCTTCGCCCATCAAGGCTCCGCACTTTGTTCCACCGATATAGAAATAGTCGGCAATCGCCGCCAATTCTTTGAGCGAAATATCGTTACCGGGAGCTTCCAAACCGTAAGCAAGACGAGCACCATCGACATAGAGAGGAATGTTGTGCTTTTGGCAGGTATCAGCAATCGCAGTCAACTCTTTGCGTGTGTATAAAGTACCAAGTTCGGTCGGGAATGAGATATAAACCATTCCGGGAGCAACCATGTGGCTGTAAGAATCGTCACGATAGAATGTTTCTATATAGTCTTCAATTTGCCTGGCGTCAATTTTCCCGTTGACGGCGGGTAGGGTCAGAACCTTGTGACCCGACGCTTCAATCGCGCCCGCTTCGTGAACGTTGATGTGAGCTGAATCGGCAGCCAAAACGCCTTCGTGACGATGTAAAAGACCGTCAATCACTGTGGCGTTGGTCTGGGTTCCACCGACAAAGAACAGAACCTTACCGTCGGACAATCCGCACACCTCAAGAATTTTCTTGCGAGCCTCGTCGCAAAACTGATCACGTTGATAACCAACGGTATGGAACAGATTAGTCTCAACGAGCTTTCCCATCACTTCGGGATGGGCTCCAACCATATAATCACTATCAAAATAATACATATCGGATAACTAAGAATGTGCGTAAAGATAACGTTTGATTGATTTTTTGGGTGTCTTTTCAAACTCGTCAGAAACAAGTTTGATTTCCTGAACCTGCTCGTAGGGAGCAACCATTTTGTTAAGTTCCTGGCGGTTATGTTCCATAATCGGTTCAAGTTCAACCGAAGTCAAACCGTCGGCATCAGCCTGCTCGAAATCGGGATAAACCAGAGCGCACAAGCCGGCACCGCGTTCTATCACCAGACTTTCATTAACATATGGCAAGTTGTTGAGTTTTGCCTCAATTTCTTCGGGATAGATATTTTGACCGCTTGCCGACAAAATCATTGTTTTGCAACGACCTTTCAGGAAAAGGAAGTTGTCTTCGTCAAGCGTACCGAGGTCACCGGTATGGAGCCATCCGTCTTTGTCGAGCACTGCCTCAGTGGCTTCACGGTTTTTGTAGTAACCTTTCATTACATCAGTACCTCTCACGCATACTTCGCCGGGGATATTTTTCGGGTCGGGACTGAGTATTTTAGCTTCCATATATCCGGGGAGAATCTGTCCACACGAACCAACTTTAAATTCGGTCCATGTAGCAAAGCTGATGAGCGGAGCGCACTCGGTCATACCATAACCGACTGTAAAAGGGAATTTTATCTTATGGAGAAATTGCTCAACCTCAGCGTTAAGAGGCGCACCACCGGCAATAACCTCATAAAATTCACCGCCAAACGCTTCGATAAGACGATTGCGAATCTTTGAATAAACAACATCGCCGAGCAAAGGCAACGCTGTAGCCCAACGGATTGAACGTTTTGCCAACAACGGTTGAATTTGTTTGCGGTAAATCTTTTCAAGGATGAGCGGGACAAGCACAACAAGGTTTGGCTTAACATCGCCCAACGCTTTAAGCAGCAATTTTGGAGTCGGAACTTTACCAAATATAGTGATGTGGGCACCCTCGGCAAGAGGAACAAGCATATCAAATGCGCAGCCGTATGAGTGGGCCAAAGGCAAAAAAGAAAGGCAACGGTCACCCGGTTTGTAGAGCTTTTGCTCGATACTGAATGATACATTACCCCATAGATTTCGGAGTGTCAACATAACACCTTTTGAAAATCCGGTTGTGCCCGAGGTATAGTTCAACACAACCATGTGATCAGCGTCAAACTTACCATATTTTATATCATCGGGCTTGAAGCCGGCTGGATATTTCTTGTTAAACTTGCGGGTAAGATTTTTCAGGATTTTGAGTATGGGCCGACCTTCAGAATCACGTTCGTCGAGAAGTTTGCCCGAATCAAGCGAAATGGCAGCTTTCAAATATGTCATATCGCTAAATTCAAGAGTTTCCCATATGCGTTCTGACACGAAAAGGAGTTCTGACTCGGAGTGGTTGATGATGTGCTGTAAATCCTGAGGATTAAACTCAGGTAAAATAGGCACAATCGCCGCGCCATAGGTTACAGCCGCCATAAAAATTGTAATCCATTCGGGGGTACTCTTGCCAAGAACGACTACCTTACTGTCTTTGTTAAGACCGGCTTGTTCAAAGAGGACATGATAGCGTGCAATGTTTCGTGCAAACTCGCCATAGGTCACCAAGTCGGACTCTCCATAGGTTGACAATGCTTTCAAATCGAAGTTCTTCTGCCAGCTTGACGCATAAATCTCAAGAAGATCCTGATATTCCTTCATAAATGTTAGATAGTGTTAGTTGAAATGTATATTAATATATAGACACATTTCAGTCCAAAAGGTTTAAACGCCCTACACCATTTTTCGCTTCCAATTTCGGTAGCCGACAAATGCAATCACGGTGTAAACGGCATAAAGGACTGCATAAAGATAGATTCCCTTGTAGGCATACAGTCCGACACACACTGCATCAACAGCTACCCATGCCAGCCACTGCTCCAGGTATTTACAGGCAAGCATCCACATTGCCACGATGCTTAATGCAGTCGTAAAGCTGTCGGCGACAGGCACACTGCTGTCGGTCACAAATCGCAGGATGCAATAGAAAGAAGCCCACAAAATGAAGAATATAGCTATGCAGGCGATTAAATTTTTACGGGGAATATGGGTAATAGGCAAGTCTTTTTTCTTTGCTGACTTATCCTCGCCTTTATTACGTGAACGAGTCCAAACGATATAGCCGTAAATTGCAATCAAAAAATAGTAGATGTTGATGGCAAAGTCGGCATAGATGCCTTTACGCAAGTAAATCCACATCGAGATTGTCGGCATAACGATAGATGCAAACCATAGTTTTGAATTTGCGTGATATTCCCACCACAGATATAGAACACCAACCGAAAATCCGAGTATCTCAAGGATTAAATCCCATGGTAAATTTGCGAGCATAATCAAAAAGTCATTGTTATGGTTGCGAGTACATTTGTTGTTGCCTGAGCGGCATATCCTGCGTAACGATATATAACAGGTGTTCCGTTGTCAAGATAGTATCCGGCACCGGCATATCCGTTATTACAATATTTCTCGTTAAACAGGTTGTAGATTGTCACGCCAAGGCGCAGGTCTTTAACCGAAGGCAGATTTTTGAATGAATATGCAAGCAAAAGGTCTGACACGAAATAAGCGTCGAGTTTAGCCTCAGCGCTGCGGGCATTGTTCATATACTGGCTTGAAACATAACGGCTCATCAAAGAGGCCTCGGCACCGTAAAACTTGAAGTTAAACGTATTCTGCAACAAGAAGTCGGGCGAGAATGCAATCGGAGTGTTGCCACAGTCTATCGAAATCGGGTTGGTCCACTCGTCTTCATAGACATATTCCACGAAATTTTTAATACGGTTGCGCGACAAGGTTGCGTTGAGTTTCCAATCAAACCAGCTGACAGGCGACAATGAACCCTGAAACTCGACACCCATACGGTATGATTCGGGAACGTTGACGCTCATAGGGTTACCGGTATCAGACAACTGACCGGTCACGACAAGCTGATCTTTGTAATCCATATAATAGAGGTTTGCACCGACCGAGAAAAGCGATGTGTTGTAGAAGTAACCCGCTTCGTAGTCAAACATTCGTTCGGCTGTGGGATAGTGAGAGGGGTCGCTGTCGGTAAAGTTGTCGCGGGTCGGTTCTTTGTGAGCCACGCTCCATGAGATATAGGCACGGGTTCCACCATGATTGTATGACAAACCGACTTTGGGATTGAAAAAATTCCAGTTGCGGTGAAGATTGAGAACTGCCATGTCGTCGGTGTTCCAGTCAAAGTTATCACTCTGCCCCTTAATGGTATAATGGATATGACGATATTGAAGGTCGCCGTATGCCGCAAGGTCAAAGGGTAAGTTCACATCGGCACGAACAAATACATTTCCGTCTGATTTACGCCCGGTGTTATAGTAATATTGCTGTAACGGATCAATTGGTCCGACATAGTTTCTAACCCATTTAATCTGACCGAAATGATTTCCACGGTGATAGTTAAAAGCACCACCTCCGGTCAATGCCAGAAGTCCGCGGTTATATCTCACGTTGAACATACCGCCACCAAAGTCATTATCGTTGTTTTTCAGACGTATAAGGTCTGATTTTTTAACGAGGTTGCCGTCAGGATCGACGAATGGTTCGAGTCCATATTCCGACAACGTGCGTTTGGTTTTATACTGGTCATAATATCCGTCACCTTTTGTATAGTGGAGGGCGGCATTGACTGTCACATAGTTGCCGATCGGACTGTTGAAAAGTAGCTGAATATGGTGCTGGGTGAAGTTATCACATTGGTCTGGATAATAAGCTGTTGAGCCATCAGCCGCTGTATATTCTCCACACGGATTATAACGACGACCATACTTTTCCATATCCTCTTTTGAGGCGTAGTCCCAAGCCATATATGTTTTCTCTTTACCGCCAAAACCAAGTAGTCTGATTGAGGTTTCGCCATTGCGCCAAGCGAGCTGACCCATATAGCTCCACAATTTTGAGAAGGCACGGTCGATGTAGCCGTCAGAACCGACGTGGCTAAAGCGAGCATCAACGGTCCAGTGTTCGCCAAAAAGTCCTGATGATACCTTAACGGTCTCTTTGTTTGAATTGAATGATCCGTATGATACAGATACCATTGCCGAGCGGTCGCGGGCAGGAGCATCGGTCAACATATTGATTGATGCGCCAAAAGCACCGGCACCATTGGTTGATGTTCCGGCACCGCGCTGTATTTGGATGTCGCGGAGCGACGAAGCCAGGTCGGGCATATTAACCCAATAGACATTGTGGCTTTCGCTATCGTTGATAGGTACACCGTTGGCTGTGATATTGATGCGTGAGCCATCGGTACCGCGTACACGGATTCCGCTATAACCGATACCGGCACCGGCGTCGCTGGTCGAGATAATAGACGGTACCATCTCAAGAATACTTGGAAGGTCACGACCATCGTTTACTTTTGCAATTTGATTACGTGAAATATTTGTGTAGGCAACAGGCGTTTTCACACCGGCACGGTTAGCCGTGATCTCAACTCCTTTCAGTTCATAAACCAAACTGTCGTTTTCGACTACGTTTACCTGATTCTGAGCTGCAACAGCCCACGGAGCGACGGCTGCACAAACGACAGCCGACCCCAATGAAAGAAATCTTTTCATTTTAATTTTTCTTACGCCGGTATTATCCGGATCAAGTTATAAGGGTTTGATCTCAGCATCAATCCACAGATTGAAGCACCCCTAAATAAATATGTTAACTGTATCAAAACGGGATCATCCGTTAAGATTTCAAAGACAAAAGTAGGAAATAAAATTTAAACTTTAGTCTATTTACACTAAATTGTACATAAAAGTGTAACTAAAAACGGCACGCTAAAGTCACAAATAAAACCGTGGTATATCGACAAAACAACAAAGTTTTTCCCTGAATATCGGATAATTACAGGCAAAGTTGTATCCATTGTAGTAGCACCGCCTGACGATATAGGAGCCAAATTCCCGAAGAATTTCACCAACAACGGTGCCAATAAAAGAGTCCCAAGCTCTCGAATTATGTTTGCGAGCAATGCAACCGCACCGAGTTCAGCGCCTTTATACTGAGTTATGAAAACACTTGACAATGAATAATATGCCATGCCTGAACCAACAGCCATACAGTCAACAACCGAACGTCCATGAATGAAGACACTGCTGAAAGCCGCTCCCGACAATGACCCGATAATAGTCATAAGAGGCAAAAACAGCAGGCGAAAGTTGAGTTTTTTCAGATTACCGAATGTTCTGAAATCGCTTCCGATACTCATTCCTACACAAAACAGCAATCCTGCCAATGCGCAAAAACTCAAGTCGTCGGTCAGCTCGCCAAGCGACAAAAGTTTTGTCACGCCCAACACAACGCCCAGCACGAAAGAAGCTATAATCAGCAAACTACCCTTCATTTTTATCCTCCTCAGAATTTGGGCGCGGTTTACCACATATTCGCCATAAAATCCATGCGGCAATACAGCTGAAAAGTATTGAAAGAAGAGATATCAACAGGGCTTCGGCTCCGAGAGTCGGGATAGACTTTATGATATGTTCATCTGACCCGACATCCAATCCGAGTAAAAATAGCAAAAGTAATATGAGACACATCGTGATTCGAGGTAGCCAACCGAGTTTGAAACGGCGAAGCAAGAACCCCACACCAATGCCGGCAAACATTGCCGATATTACAATGAACATTGAGTATTATTCCTTAATATTGCTCGTCTTTGTTGGGGAAATCGCCACTCTTGACATCGTCGATATAGCGACCGAGAGCATCATTGATTACCTGGGCAAGATTTGCGTAGCGACGAAGGAATTTGGGTGAAAATCCGGTGTTCAATCCGAGCATATCCTGGTAAACAAGAACCTGACCGTCACAGCCGTTACCTGCACCGATACCGATTGTCGGGATTGAGAGCGATTGGCTCACTTTGGTAGCAAGAGCTGCGGGAATCTTTTCAAGAACGACCGCAAAGCAACCTACTTCTTCAAGCATTTTTGCGTCTTCGATGAGTTTGGCAGCCTCAGCCTCCTCTTTTGCACGAACGGCGTATGTACCGAACTTATTGATTGACTGAGGAGTCAGACCGAGGTGCCCCATAACAGGGATTCCGGCAGAGATAATGCGTTCGATTGATTCGCGAATTTCAGAACCACCTTCGAGCTTAACAGCCTCGGCACCACTCTCTTTCATGATGCGGATAGCTGATGCGAGAGCCTCTTTTGAGTTTCCCTGATATGAACCGAAAGGAAGGTCGGTAACAACGAGAGCACGTTTAACACCCTTGACAACGCTCTTGGTGTAATTGATCATCTCATCGAGAGTGATAGGGAGTGTTGTTGCATTACCAGCCATCACATTTGAGGCAGAGTCGCCAACGAGAATGGCATCCATTCCTGCACCATCGACTATTGACGCCATAGTGTAGTCGTAGGCGGTTAACATTGCAATTTTCTCACCGCGTTGCTTCATTTCGATGAAACGACGGGTAGTAACTTTACGTTGATTGTCGGTTGTATTTGTAGACATTTTAATGTAATAATTAAAACTGTTTTTGACGAGTGGTAGAAATTTTAACCGCGCAAAATTACGTCAAATTGCCGATATGTGCAACTGAATCGGGATATATCTCAAAGTATTCGGCTGATAGTATCGTCGTTTGAACGCGAAGCACGCGTATTTATCTTTTTGGTGAAGATTGCATAACTGAGTTTTATCATAAGTCCACGTTGGTCGTTCGAACCATAAGTACCGTTTACAACATTTTTATATCTGAAAGTCATATTGTTATAGTTGGCTCCATTCAACAGGTCGGAAAACGCCACATTTATCTGGAGTCTGTTTTTCAGAAATGAGGCCACCAGACCCACTGTCAAATTGTTAACGGGCTTTTGGGCGCATGTCAGGTAAGTGTTGTAACCCAGATAATCGAACGAAGTGAATACTCCGAGAAAGGACTTAATCATGTAACTGGCCTTAAGATTGCCATTGAATGACACACGGTCGGCTTTTACTTCGTTCCCACGGAAAATATATTTTCCATGAGGTACGACCACCGCACCTTCGACATAAAGATTAAATCGCAAAATAGTTTTTGAATAAGACAAGGCCACGCGCAGGCTGTTGGACGATTTAAAATTTATGTCACGATTGATCACGACATTGCTTTCGGTCAAATTCTGCTCCGAGACATTGACTATCGGATTGGATGTATGGGAATATAAAGCGGAAAATGAAAAGTTGCGCCAGTTTATCTCGCCCGATAAAGCATCGGTCAACGCCGACTTCACGTCGGGATTACCAATAGAATAGGTCAGCGAGTCATTATAGACAAGACCTGAATTTAATGATGCAAATCCCGGCTGTTCTATCGAGCGATTATATCTTACAAAGAAAGAAGTACCGTTACTACCTGAGTATTTAAGCGAAACCAATGGGAAAAATGATGACAGATTTTGATTGTATGTACGTTTGCCACCGCCCGACAGTCCATTGACAATTTGACGATGGACAAATTGGTACCTGACACCTGCGTTTAACGTAAAACGGGCTATTTTGCGACTGAATGATACGTATGCCTGAGGATTGTACTCCGTAACGGATGAGGTCGAGGCATATCCGCTTATATCTGAAGGCAGACTTTCATATCGCGATGTGGTATGATTGTTGACATAATTATATTTAAGACCAGAAATAATCGATATTTTCATTGGTAGCTGAGTCCCGAATTTCACGCTCGTGGTCGCCGTGTTATATTTGCTGCCCGAATATGACCCTATTGGTAAAAGATTAAAGCCTTCCTGCGAATTTACAGAACCGCGGGACGTGTTATAACCATAATCTTGGATGATCTGGAATGACTTTTTACCACTCTTATAGTTATATTGAGCCGAAATATTATGAAGATTTGCCAACCGGTCGTCCGAATATACATAATCATTTTCCGATGTATTGTCAAGACCTGAATAATAGTCGATTCCGGTCATCCGTTGTTCACGGGTGTTATGCTGGTAATAATATTCTACTCCCAGTCGATGCTTCTTGCTGACCATATAGTCCAACGCCCATCTTACACGATGGGGAAGGTCTTTATTGTCGTCTGTGCGGCGCTGATTAAAAACCGAAGTATATGAGTCGTGATAAATATCGCGGAAATATGTCTCACGGTTTTGAAACCGGGCCACACCGCCCATATAGTTGAGAGTAGTAGTTATCTTACCAAATTGACCACCGACGTTCACGTTTGCAGCATTTGAATATTTGCATCGTATAGCCATATCGTCACCTACCGAAAGAGTGAGGTAATCGTCAAGCGGTTTGTAAGGAACAATCTCGACCACCGGTCGGCCCGTCGCCGAGTAATTGATATCGGGGTTACGGTCAATCCTGATTTCTTTGATTGTGTTGGCCTGAAGCATATCAAGAACTTTGTCAGGATTAATCTCATGTTCATTCATTATAAAAACAGGCTTACCGAGGCCGTTTACCTCGATTCCCGATGCTCCTTTGTGTAAACCGGGAGTATTTTCAAGAACCGATGACGCGTTTCCCATTTTTGATAATATCGTGCCACGCACTCTCACGACCGAAACCGAACCAATGTTTTTTACCTGAGGAAGAGTGGTCGAAACAACAACCTCTTTTAATGCGACAATACTGTCTGAAGTTTCTTTCTGAGCACTTAAAGAATTTGAGACGAGACCGATTAAAGTCATTAAAAATAATTTTTTCATTGTGTAGCTGTTTTTGTAATTCATGCTGCAAAATTAGGCACAACAACATAGCTACCCAAGAAAATTAAACTTAGAATCATCCTCATTTACATAGCTAACACACTGATAATCAGCATGAGGAGCAGTTCAGAATTCCTCATCTTGAAAATCAAGCAGTTACAGCGACATTTTAGACACAAAAAGCTCCCTATCGGGCGCCTCTGAAGCAAGAATGCGATCCTTGAGACGGCTCCGGCGATTATAAAAATTCTTAATTTTTATATCAGTGAAAATGCAGATAGCGCGAGGCGAAAAACCAGCATAAAGATATGTGAGAAAAATCAGGTCGTTCCGTGTCAAGTCGGGAATTTGTTCTTTTACCCGGGTCATTATATTATCGAGATAAGTATTAACAATTCCTTCAAGTTCAACAATGCTCTTGCTGTCTCTGAGTGCAAGGATGTGTTTCTCAACATCATTATAAATCGTCAGCTTTACTTTTTCCGAACCGCTTTTTTCAAAAAACTCGTTACACAGCATGTTTAGTGTATCAAGTCGGCTGCCATACAAAGCGTCGACACGCTGTTTAAGTTCAAAATTGAGTTCAGTTCGCTCGGCAATCAAAAATGAAAGATTTTCAATTTCCCTGCACTTTTGTACAAAACGCTGCCTTACAATGACAAGGACAATCAACGAGATAAGCACTACCATAGTCAAAATTATCCCAAGGATAGTCCATGCCCGCCGGGTGTTTTGTGTAGAGGTCTCAAGTTGTTTCTCGTAATCATCTTGAAGCATATTGATGGTCTCAATCAATTCTCCTGCCCATGAAGTCCGGCATCTTACACTACCCCGGTCGGTGTAAAGTACCAACATATCATCAGCAGTAAACCGGCTGGTGTAGGGAAACTCAACAACAATTTTCCAAATTGCTTTTTTACCCTCAACTTCATCTTTAACAGTTAGTGAAAACGGCTCTGACGGCTCAAGAACATCTCCACCGTTTATCCATTCAATTTTATAGATTGAAAATGGAGTGTTTGATGATATAATACTGAACTCAAGAGTTGTGTGGTCCTCGCTATTTGACACACCTTTAAATTTAATCTCCAGTTTATCGGTTGAAAAATCAACGATGCTGTCTATAACCGCATACGATGAAATATTTGTAGCGTTACCCACCTTAAAAATCAAAAGCAGTAACAATACAAAAAACCGATGAAAGCGACAGGAATGTGAAGTCGTTGTTTTCATGTTGCAAATTATCAATAAATTGTGGATTGGGGCTCGGAAGCGATGTTTTCAAGCTCATCATATCCCGCGAGGGTTTCGCGGAGTCGCTCGATCATTGTCAGGCGGAGGGAACGGGGTTCGACTACAGTAATTTTTGGACCGTAGGAAAGTAACTCCTCGATAAAATCAGGGGTTATACGTATATCAAAGTGTAAAAGCGAGAATGAGTCGTAGATAGTTTCACGTTGAGACTGATGCAGGGGCAACGCTCGGAAATATTTAGCCTGGCGCGGTTCGACACGAATCACGACATGCTCGACGGTTCCCATATTAAAAATAACGCCGAACGAGGCGCTACAATATGCCTCGGCATCAAAGTCGTCGGGCATTTTGAATGTCGTATCAAGCAATACGGCATCGGTCATTCGGTCGAGCGCATAGGTCTTAACCTTTGAGTCGGTGACATTTCGCCCGGTGATATACCATCGCTGGCGGAATATCTTCAGAAAGTATGGTTCGAGGACGATGTCGCGCGTCGGATTGGAACGGGTATAAGGATGATAGTCAAACTTAATTGCCCTGTTCATTTTCAAGGCATCGATCACGACATGAAGATAATCGCGAGCCGAGGGAACATCTTCAAGAAATATGCGGTCGGCGATGTCGCGTGCTCCTGAAAGAACATTACTCGTGGCGGTTGTATTTAACAGCCAATCGGTTACCGAGTCGTCTTTGTCGTCTTTATTGTCGATATAGTATTCAAACGTTGCGGGATTGTATTCGATATTGACATTAAAGAGCTGTTGAACTGCCTGTCGGTAGTTGTAAAAGGTGCGTCGCGGAAGGGGGCGCCCGTTACCGAACGACGACTCAGCCCAACGGCGGTTCAGCTCACGACCGGTTATGCGTCCATATCGGCGGAGTGTATCCATCAGCCAAACATATCGCGCAAAAAGGTCGTGAGCCACGTTGGTATTTGTTTAGAGATTATTCGGCAGCCTCGGCTTTGGGTGCGGGATTGTGGTTGATTGAAAGGAGCCACAAGCCGAGCATTGTCACGGCGGCATTGATGAGCAGGAGCTCAAAGCTGGTGTGATAGTCAAATGCTTCTCTCAATCCATACTGGATGCACCACGAGATGGCAGGAGCAGCCACGCAAACTACAGGAACGAGATAATCGCGCACGGGGCGTTTGTGCATCAAGCCGAACACGAACAGACCGAGGATAGGACCATAGGTGTATGAAGCGAGTGTATAAACCGCCGAGATAGCATCCTGGTCGCTGATGTAATAGAAACCGACGATAACGAGCCCCATGATAATAGACATTAAAACGTGAACACGTTTGCGTACTTTGGTCAAGTGTTCGTCTTTATATTTTTTCTGACCGTCAAGAATATCGACTGTAAATGAAGTTGTCAGCGAGGTCAAAGCCGAACCGGCAGCAGAATAAGCAGCGGCAATCAAACCGATGATAAAGAGGATGCCGACAATGATTGGCATATCGGGGTGTGATGCTACCATCGAGAAGATTTCATCGGTTTTCTGTGGAATTGCAATTCCTTTGCGGTCAAGGAAGATAACGAGCATTGTTCCGAGAACGAGGAAGAGCGCAACAACAAAGAACTGAAGCACACCGCTGACAATCATGTTTTTCTGACTTTCGCGAGAGTCTTTACAAGCAAGGTTGCGTTGCATCATATCCTGGTCGAGACCGTTGGTGGCAATAGCCATGAAGATACCGGCAAGGAACTGTTTCCAGAAGTATGAACCCGATTTGGGGTCATCGAAGAAGAACATTCGTGAAGTGTGGTGAGCCTTAACCGCGCCAACCATCTCGCCCATCGAGTAGCCGAGGTTGCGTGACAAGAAGTAGATGCAGAGGATTACCGACATAATCAAGCAGAAGCTCTTGAGCGTGTCGGTATAGATGAGTGTCTTCACGCCACCCTGAACGGTGTATAGCCAAATCAAACCTATAGTGACAATCACATTAAGAATGAACGGAATATGGAGCGGTTCGCAAACGAGGGTTTGTAAAACCACGCAAACCACAAAGAAACGAACGGCCGCACCGAGCATCTTTGATGCAAAGAAAAACCAAGCCCCGGTGCGGTAGGTTTTGCGGCCGAAGCGGTCTTCTAAGTAGCCATAGATTGAAACGAGATTTCGTTTATAGAAGATTGGCACAAGAACACCGGCAATCAAGAAATAGCCGACAATGAAACCGAGCACCATCTGAAGATAGGCATATCCGTTATTGACAACCATACCGGGAACCGAAACAAAAGTTACGCCCGATATGGCGGCGCCGATCATTGCGAAGGCAACGAGAAGCCAGGGGGTGCGACGACCTCCCGAAAAGAATGTTGAGTTGTCGCTCTTGCGCGAAACAAAATAAGATATTGTGAGCAACAGGGCAAAGTAGCCTGCGATCGTCAATATTACTACTATTGGAGTCATGTGATACTAAGATTGATTGGTTTATAGAGTTGAAGTAGTGGAAATTCAGACTGCCACCTGCCCGGGGATATGGGGTTGTGGGTTGTAATCTTCAAGTTTGAAATCTTCAAACTTGAAGTCGAAGATGCTCTTGACATCGGGATTAATGACCATACGGGGCAACTCGCCGGGAGTGCGCGAAAGCTGCAGGTTTACCTGGTCAAAGTGATTTTTATAGATATGTGTATCGCCGAGAGTGTGGATAAATTCACCCGGGTTCAAGCCTGTGACCTGTGCCATCATCATGGTGAGCAATGCGTATGACGCGATGTTGAAGGGTACGCCGAGGAAGCAGTCGGCACTGCGCTGATAGAGCTGAAGGCTGAGCTTGCCGTCGGCAACATAGAACTGGAAAAATGCATGACATGGTGGCAAATTCATATTATCGAGATCTCCGACATTCCATGCGCTCACAATGATACGGCGCGATTCGGGGTTGTTTTTGATTGTTTCAACCGCCTGAGTTATCTGATCGATGAATCCTCCGTCATAATCGGGCCATGAACGCCACTGGTAGCCATAGATGTGTCCGAGGTCACCAGTGACAGGGTCTGCCCATTCGTTCCAGATGCGCACTCCGTGCTCCTGAAGGTAGTGCACGTTGGTGTCACCTTTTAAGAACCAAAGGAGTTCATAAATTATAGACTTGAGATGGAGTTTTTTTGTTGTCAACAACGGAAACCCTTTTGAAAGGTCAAAACGCATCTGGTAGCCAAACACGCTTCGGGTACCGGTGCCGGTGCGGTCACCTTTGTCCACACCATTGTCCATTATATGGCGGAGTAAGTCGAGATATTGTTTCATGCTTCAAAGTTAAGCCATTTTTTTTAATATTCAAGATAAGATAAAGTTTATTAAACAATTTTAAGAATAAGACAAGGCGCTTTGGTTGTTAAAATAAGGAAACCCTTTTATTTAGAATAACTAAATTTCAATATATGAATACAAGTGAAAATTATACTGACGGAGGCAAACTGACAACCTCTCCGACCGACAAGAAAGGCGCATCGAGTGCCTTGATAGGCAATGCGTGTATAATGATTGCAACAATATTTTGGGGCGTAAATGTAGCATTTACCAAAGCTCTAATCCCTGAATGGATGACCTCTGACGGTGTCACGGCTGTCCGTTTGATCGGTGGCGCAATTCTATTTTGGATTGTCTCATTATTTATTAAAGACCGCCCGATTGAACACAGCGACTGGCTGAAATTATTTGTCGGTGGTGCGGTCGGCTTGTTCGGGTTTATCTATCTTTTTGTACTGTCGCTCCGTTTCGGTAACGCAATTGACATCTCAATTATCATGACCCTACCACCTATCTTCGTGATATTGATGGAGGTTTTGTTTAGCAAACGACGTCCGTCATTGCTCGAATATTTAGGTATTGTGGTCTCGTTTGGCGGTGCGGTAATCATCATCGTATCTAAGGGTTCGAGTGGCGCTGAAGCCACCAACCGAATGCTTGGCGACTTACTCGGAATCGCGTCGGCAATCTGTTATGCGTTCTACCTTTACATTCTTGAGGGTCCTACAAAGAAATATAGACCCACCAACATGCTTCGCTGGGTATTCCTTTTTGCAGCCGTTCCGGCAATCTGCCTGGTTCCGGGTATGCAGGATATGCCTATCATGAAAACAACTGAAGCCGCCCCCTGGCTTGAAATCGGATTTATTCTTTTCTGCCCGACATTTGCAGCTTATTTCCTCGTGCAACCTGCAATCAAAAATATCGGGTCGGAACTGGTATCAATCTACCAGTATCTGTTGCCTGTGTTTGCAACTTTGACCGCAGTTATAATGGGCATCGAAAAACTTCATTGGGTACAGGTGCTCGCTATGGCAATTATCGTTGGAGGCATGTTGCTCACCAACCGTGGAAAGAATATTAAACCGAAGTCTTCAAACGCGGAAAGCGAAAAATGATAGAGAGAACTACCATTACCGCTAAAGCCCACGGATAGTAAAGATATAACCACGGTTCAGCAGGAGAAACGCCTGCGAGTGCAGTACACAACAGCGTTTGCGCTCCGTAGGGAATGATACACTGGGCAATGCACGAGCATGTGTCAAGGATGCTCGCACTCTTGAGCGAAGAAACGCCAAAGCGTGCTGAGAGCTGCTGTGAAAGCGAGCCGACGGTGATAATGGCTACGGTATTGTTGGCAGTGCAGAAGTTCACAAGCATCACAAGGACTCCGATTGCACCTTGCGCACCACGCGGTCCTCGTATTCCACGGGTCAGCACCTGCAAAAGGTAGTCAATTCCGCCGTTGAATTGTATCAGTCCGAGTAGCCCCGATGCAAGCAGTGTTACGATTATCAGATTGCCCATCGAGTCGATTCCGGCACCCATAAAACCGAACAGCGACATTATGTCACTGCCTGTGATTATCGCAACGATAACAGTGGCAATGATTCCGCCAAACAACACAATAACAACATTGATTCCGGCAATCGCCATTATAATCACACTGAGATAGGGCAAGAGTAGCAACAGATTTGGCACATCATTGACCACAACATTCTCGACAACCGCACCACGAGCGATATAAACAGCGAGTGTAATAGCAGCAGCCGGCAAAGCAATCCAGATATTGGTCTTGAATTTGTCGCCCATTTTACAGCCCTGAGTGCGCGTTGCGGCGATAGTTGTATCAGAAATAAACGAGAGATTGTCACCAAAAAATGCTCCGCCAAGAATGGCTGCGATGAATAGCGGAACAGAGGAGTGTCCGGCAGTCGCCATATCCACCGCAAGCGGGGTCAGAGCGACAACCGTACCAACTGATGTCCCTATTGAAAACGAGATGAAGCAAGCGGCGACAAACAGTCCGGGCAAAATGAAGTGAGCCGGCATATATTTCAACGCCAAATTGACTGTTGCATCAACCGACCCGATCTCTTTCGCGAGGTTAGCAAACGCTCCGGCAAGAATGAAAATCCATATCATATAAAGGATATTTGTCGAACCTGCTGATTTTGAAAATACCTTTATGCGATCTTGGAGAGAACCGTCGGTAATGACCACCGCCCAGACTGTTGCTACGAGAAATGCCACAGCCAGAGGCATCTTATAGAAGTCACCGATTACGAGCGATACTACAAGATAGAAGATCATGAAAACAAGTATCGGCGATATTGCCAGAAATCCTTTTTTGAATGTGATCGTTTGTGATTGGTTGTTCTGCATTGAAATTGGATTGATTGTTTACATAACGAGTTCGGCAAACAAACGGTCAAACTCTTTGTCAAGGTTGTCGGTTTTACCGGGGTGTACTTCAGAGATGCGAATGCACGCCGAACGGACAGCTGTCAGCCAGCGAAAACGCTCTTCAACAGGGAAATCAGCCATGCCGGTTACACGGTCGGGCGAGGGTTTACTCAGTTCAACAAACGAAAGTAACTGATGCTCAACCATTTCCGGTGTAAGCCCAACACATTTCAGTGTATTAATTCGCTGATTATCAATGTTATAAGCGAATTTCATCCATTTTTTTCGCTTACACATCATAATCAAGCCAATATTAACGAATTCCTGACGGGCAATATCGGGCATAAACCTTATGACGGCATATTCATAAAGGAAGTTTTGATCGGTATTCATTAGCTTGATTAACAAATAGTTGAGAGTTTTCGAGACGTATTTTGAGAAATTCAGAATAGACCCGGCGAATTTCGTCGGGGTTTGATTCAGGCGTGTAGTTGAGCCATTCATCGGGGAGCATTGCGACGATGCGATCGATTGCGTCGGGTGTAATCAATCGATGCATCTCTTTGTCAACCTCGTCGAGTTTGGATGCACGCGAAAGCATTGCATGATTCTGGCTGTAGGGGAACAGCGACATCGCAGCCTTTATATGGTCGCTCCACGAATGGTGAAAATATAGCGATGCGCCATGGTCTATCAGCCAGATTTCGCCATGCCAGACGAGCATATTTGTGTTCTTGACAGTGCGGTCAATGTTGGTCAGAAATGCGTCGATCCACAAGATTTTTGAGGCTTCTTCAGCCGACACCTTGTTGGCGTAGGGATCGAGGGTGAGTGCGCCCGACAAAAAATGCAAACCGAGATTTAGTCCACGAGACGCTTTCAGGAGGTCTTGAATTTCTTCATCGGGTTCGGTACGACCAAAGTCCTCGTCCAGGTCGAGGAAGACGAGTTCGGGAACGCGCAAACCTGCAAGTCGTGCAATCTCGCCTCCGATTAATTCTGAAACGAGAGCCTTTGATCCATGTCCGGCACCACGAAATTTCACTACATATTTGAATCCGTCATCAGCCTCAGCCAATGCCGGGAGCGACCCGCCCTCACGAAGCGGAGCAATATAGCGGGTGACATTTTGATGTCTTAATTCTGTATTCATTTGTTATCTTTATTTTCCATCAGAGCATCTTTGATAATACGTGCTTTCGCCGGTCCGACAACCTCGGCGATAGCATCGGTAGTGGCAAGTTCGATTTGCTTGACACTTTTAAACTTCTTAAGCAAAGCTATGCGGGTAGCCTCACCGACACCTTTTATCGAATCCAGTCGGCTTACGGTTTGAGATTTTGAACGGCGGTCGCGGTGATGGGTGATACCAAATCGGTGAGCCTCGTCACGCAGATGTTGCACAACGCGCAACGACTCGCTATTTTTATTAATGTAAAGAGGAACAGAGTCACCGGGGAAGTAGATTTCTTCAAGTCGTTTTGCGATGCCGGCAAGTGCTATTTTACCTCTCAAACCGATTGCATCAAGGGCCTCAACAGCAGCGCTCAACTGACCTTTACCACCATCGACAATTACAAGCTGGGGCAATTCCTGACCTTCTTCGACAAGTCGTGTGTAGCGTCGGGTCAGGACTTCTTTCATCGAGGCGAAGTCATCGGGACCTTCGACAGTCTTGATGTTGAAATGTCGGTAATCTTTCTTTGAAGGTTTGGCATCTTTGAAAACAACACACGATGCGACAGGGTTTGTACCCTGAATATTTGAGTTATCGAAACACTCGATATGGCGTGGTAATTCTGACAAATGGAAATCCTGTTTCATCTGTTCCAGAATTTTTTGAGTGCGCTGTTCGGGGTCGATTCGCTCGATATGCTTTAGAAAATCGAGTTTGCTTTGACGGGCATTTCGTTGAGAAACGTCAAGCAAATGAGCTTTGTCTCCGCGAACAGGAACAACAAATGTAACACCATCAAGATTGATTTCGGGAGCTTCGGCAACAATCACTTCACCAAATTTCACATCGAGCGATGTTTGAATTTCGTTCATCGCCAATGGCAGAAGATCGGTGGCTGATTCGTCAAGACGTCGACGATAATGGAGAGTCACACTTTTAACGACAGCGCCACGACGCACGTGCATATAGTTGATGTTAACGTCATTTGACCCGTCATCATCGATACCAAACACGTCAATCTCGTCAATCGTCGTTGACACAATCACACTCTTAGATTGGTAACGTTCGATCAACTTATATTTTTCCTTGAGTTCCTGAGCCTGTTCAAATTTCAGCTGGGATGCGTAATGTTCCATCTCCGATTTGAGATAGTCCATCAACTCTCGGGTTTCACCGCGAAGAATTTGCTTGACATTTTCGATATAGGTTTTATATTCTTCAGGTGAGATAAGACCTTTGCAACAGCCCAAACAATTTTTCAAATGATATTCAAGACATAATCGGCCTTTGCCACGTTCGACATACTCGGGTGTGATCGGAATACGACAGGTGCGAATCGGATAAAGTCGCTTGATTAAATCCAAAACCGTTCGAGCCATCTCGGTATTGGTATATGGTCCGAAATATTTTGAACCATCCTTGATATGCTGGCGAGTCATAAACACACGCGGATATGTTTCGTTTGTCACAACAATCCAAGGGTAGCTTTTGTCATCTTTCAAAAGCACATTGTATCGCGGCTGATATTCCTTGATCATTGACGATTCAAGATTCAGAGCATCCTGTTCGGTCGGAACCACGATGTATTTCATGTCGGCGATCGCACGAACCAAAAGGTTTGTACGCAGTGAATCGTGAGTGCGATTAAAGTACGAAGATACTCGACGCTTGAGATTCTTAGCCTTACCCACATATATAACCTTACCCTCGGAATCAAAGTACATATAAACTCCGGGGGTGTCGGGCAAGATTGAGATTTTCTCTTTTAATTCAGCCGATTTACCTTTATCATGTTTAGCCATACCAGAGAGAGATTTAGAAGGACTTATTAAAAAGACACCTTTGACACGCAATCAACGACCGCGAGCCAAAGGTAATCTATGAGCTTTTTATCCTTAGTACTTGATGAGTGATGAAACCTCAACATCGGCAGGCAGAAGCTGACGTCCGCCAAGAGCTGAAAGTTCGATGATGAAGTTGATATAAATCTTTTTAGGATTCATACTTTTTACAAGATTGTAAGCGGCCAACATTGTTCCACCGGTAGCAAGAACATCATCGTGCAGCACAACAATATCATCTTCAGTGATCGCATCGCGGTGAATTTCGATTACATCAGTACCATATTCTTTTTTATAAGAAGCCGAAATTGTATCAGCAGGAAGCTTACCGGGCTTGCGAACAGGAACAAAACCTGCACCAAGTTCAAACGCAAGGATCGAACCACCGATAAAGCCACGAGATTCAATACCGACTACTTTAGTCACACCTTTGTCGCGATACAATTGAGACAAATCCCAACCAATGATATGAAGTGCACGAGGATCTTTAAACACCGTTGTCAAATCTTTGAACACCACACCCTTTTGAGGGAAATCCACAACGTCGCGAATTTTAGACTTAATGTATTCCATTTTTAAATTAACTAATTTATAGTGAGTTACTATTTATTTGTTCCACGTGAAACATTACCTACCTAAAAGAAGGAGCAGAACATTTATATCACTCGGGGACACCCCGGGGATTCGTTTTGCCTGTCCAACTGTTTCGGGATTAATTTTAGAAAGCTTTTGACGGGCCTCTGTAGAAAGAGCCGAAATTGATTCGTAATCAAACTTATCTCTGATTTTGAGTTCTTCAAGTCGTCGAAGCTTGTCAGCAGTCTGACGCTCGCGATCAATATAGCCATCGTACTTAATCAAGATTACAGCGGCCTCAACAATCTCGGTTCGACGCGCTTCTTCAATCCCGGCAACTTTATCAGCCAAAGGCTTGATCATTTTAGAAAGAATTTCAATATCAAACTCCGGCCTGAGAATTAAATCATAGAGTTTCAAACCTTGTTTGAGCGGAGCATAACCGTTAGCCTCCAAAATTGGATTAACAACAGATGTCTTTACCGAAAACTCTTTGCAAAATTCAATCAATTCGTCACGCTGTTTGACCTTAGACTGCAACAAATCCATACGGGTTTGATCAGCAAGTCCGGCTACGTATGAACGAGGGGTCAATCTAACATCAGCGTCATCCTGACGAAGCAAAATTCGATATTCAGCTCGTGAAGTGAACATTCGATATGGTTCATCGACACCTTTTGTAACAAGGTCATCAATCAGCACACCAATATACGCCTCATCACGAGCAAGAACGAACGGATCTTTGTTATTAATCTTCAAATGGGCATTCATCCCGGCAATCAAACCCTGTCCTGCAGCTTCCTCATATCCGGTTGTTCCGTTAACCTGACCCGCGAAATACAAACATGAAATCAGCTTGGCCTCAAGCGTATGATTTAATTGAGTCGGGTCGAAAAAATCATATTCAATTGCATAACCAGGTCGAAAAATCTTAACATTCTCAAGTGCCGGGATTGATTCGAGAGCTTCAAGCTGAATATTAATCGGGAGTGAAGATGAGAATCCATTAAGATAATATTCAGTCGTATCTACGCCCTCAGGTTCAAGGAACAATTGATGTTCGGTTTTGTCGGCAAACGTAACAATTTTTGTTTCGATACTCGGACAATATCGGGGACCGATACTCTTTATTTGACCATTATAAAGCGGAGAATCAGGGAGTCCTTTGCGCAGTATTTCATGAGTATGCTCATTGGTATAAAGGATGTAACAATCCTTCTGAGGCAATTCGCGTTGAACATTCGGGAGGTAAGAGAACTTATGAAAATCGTCATCACCCGGCTGAGGTGCTGTTTTTGAAAAATCAACACTTCGGCTATCGATACGTACAGGCGTACCGGTTTTCATTCGTTCAGTAACGAAACCCAAATCTCGTAAACGAGCCGTCAATCCTGTTGATGCCGGTTCAGAAATTCGTCCGCCGTGTAGTTGGGTGCGACCAACGTGAATCAATCCGTTTAGGAAAGTTCCTGCTGTTAAGATTACAGCTTTAGCCTTGAACTCAACACAAAGTGCAGTCTTCACACCTTTAATAACATTGTCCTCAACAATGATATCGACAACATCATCCTGCCACATAGACAAGTTTGGTGTATGTTCAAGTGTATCACGCCAAAGTTTACTGAAAACCATACGGTCGCTCTGGGCACGAGGGCTCCACATTGCAGGCCCTTTTGAGCGATTCAACATTCTGAATTGAATTGCAGAACGGTCAGTAACAATACCCATCTGACCACCGAGAGCATCAATTTCACGAACGATCTGCCCTTTGGCAATACCGCCAACAGCAGGGTTACAGCTCATCTGGGCAATCTTATTCATGTCAAGGGTAATAAGCAACGTGCTACTACCCATTCGGGCAGCAGCCGACGCAGCCTCGCAACCGGCATGACCGGCACCCACAACAATTATATCGAAATCAAATTTCATACATTACAAAGTTCGTTATACAGCAACAGGGCCTCATCTTCGTTTGCCTCCATAATCTCACGCTCACCCAGTCCTTTATCATTGATTCCACAAAGGTGTAAAACACCATGGATAATTACACGTAAAAGCTCTCTTTCATAGGACTGAGAAACGAGTTCGGCATTAGTCTTAACAGTATCAAGAGAGATATACATATCCCCTCTTAAAAGTTTGCCACGCGTATAATCAAAAGTAATAATATCAGTATAATAATCGTGCTGTAAAAAGCGACGATTGACATTAATTATTGTTTCATCATCACAGAATATATAGGTCAACTCACGAGCCGCAAAACCATGTCGTGAAGCGACCTCACCAATCCATTGTTCAACGAGTCCGAAGTTAAGCAAAGGCATTTCAACATTGCCCTGAGTCAACCATTGAAAAACAGTATTCATTTCTGAGAAGATTTAACTTACAAATATACAAATAAAACTAATTAAGGGCAACAACAATTTTCAAAATAAAAATAAAAAATCGGTTCAGCGCAAAGCCAACCAGAATATAACAAATTATATATCAATATCTTACCTAAAGAAAATATATGCTGCAAAAATTCCGGCAATTGACCCACAAATGTCGGCCAAAAGTGCGTATGAAACAGCATATCGAGTCTTCTTTATACCAACACTACCGAAGTAAACCGCTAATACATAGAACATTGTGTCGGTACTACCTTGAATGGACGCAGACACTTTAGCAACAAACGAATCAACGCCATAGGTGTTCATCAAATCGACCATCATACCACGCGATCCACTGCCACTCAATGGCTTCATCAATGCAGTCGGGAGTGCGGGTACCCATTCAGCATCAAACCCCATCGCATTGACAGCCGATGCAATCACATTCGTAATTACATCCATTGCACCGGACGCACGGAAAACACCAATTGCCACCAAAATAGCAACAAGATAGGGAATAATCACAACAGCCGTCCTGAAGCCTTCTTTTGCGCCGTCAATGAAAGCGTCATACATGTTTATATGCTTAACAAATCCGGCAACTATAAAAGCAATTATAACAGTAAACAAAAGTACGTTTGCAATAAAACCTGAATAAAGTTGTACCTCCTCCTGATTCAACCTGCTAAAGAACCACACAACACCACCTATAAATAAAGACATTCCACCAAGCCATGCAATTAAGACGGGATCAAGCAATTTAATTCGTTGTTTGATGCACAATGCAATGATACCAACAAGAGTTGCAATAAAGGTTGCCAATAGAATCGGAAGGAAAACATCAGTCGGATTTGCAGCACCCGCCTGAACACGATACATCATGATACCTATAGGAATAAAACACAAACCCGAAGCATTCAGAATCAAGAACATGATCATCGCATCTGTCGCTGTGTCTTTCTTCGGATTAAGTTCCTGGAGTTCTTTCATTGCCTGGAGTCCTAACGGAGTCGCCGCATTGTCAAGACCGAGCATATTGGCAGACACATTCATAAAGATAGACCCCATTGCCGGGTGACCTTTCGGAATTCCGGGGAAAAGACGGCAGAAAAGCGGGCTGATAATTCTCCCAAAAAATCTTACAACCCCGGCCTTCTCCCCTATCTTCATCAGACCCATCCAAAGAGCAAGCACACCGGTCAGACCGATTGAGATTTCGAAAGCAGTACCTGCCGACGAAAAAGTCGCCGACATTATCTGAGTCCACACTTCCATATTGCCACCGAAAACAGTTTTACCAATAGCAACAACAAAAGCAAGAAGGAAAAAAGCTATCCAAATGTAATTTAGTACCATAATTTGACAAAGGTACGCAAATTTTTCAATATATTTGTCCTAAAATAAACCGGAGAGGAAATTTTTTCTATTTCAACAAAAATCTGTTACAAGAATTTTTGATATAAAAAGCTAAGTTTTAGCTCGTTGCAAAAAATTAAACCCTCTGAGAATTTAATGAAAATTTTGATCCGATACTTTATCGGGAAAAAAACGAATAAAATGAGTGAAATTTGGAAGTCAGAAATTGACCAAGCCGGCTCGCCGGAGAAAGCAAAAATATTAAGCCGATTTTTTAAAACCGGCAAAGGCGAATATGGCGAGGGTGATATATTTGTTGGAGTAACCGTACCTGTCAATCGAGAAATCGCAAAGAAATATTTCGAGGCTGATTTCTCTACCCTCAAATCGATGCTCGATTCCCCAATTCACGAACATCGACTATCGGGACTTCTTGCTCTCGTGCAAAAATACAAAAAGAAAAAAGGCGATCGAGATGCGATTGTAAAATTTTATCTCACATTAACCGACCGCATCAACAACTGGGACCTGGTCGATTTATCAGCGCCATATATTCTTGGTGATTACCTCAACGAGAATTATGACCAGTCGATAATTGAAAAGATAAGCAACTCCTCTTCTATCTGGGAACGACGAATTGCAATAGTAGCAACGCTGGCAATGATACGCAAAAACAATATCAATCTTGCCTTAGAACTCTCCCGAAAATATCTTACCGACACCCACCCGTTAATTCACAAAGCGACCGGATGGATTTTAAGAGAGGTTGGCAAGAAAGATGAAAAAGCACTCCTCGATTTCCTCGACAAACACACTCCCATGATGCCGAGGACTACCCTACGCTATGCAATCGAGCGACTCGACAAAGAAACACGAACACATTATATTAATATAACACGCAAAAACCAACAAAAATGACAATAAAGATTGCAACCGCAAATCAAAATATAAGCGAAACACATAAAGAACTTCTGACAAGTCTGTCTGAAGGTATAATCCCTGCAGAAGCCAAAGTCATTTACAAAGGACGAAACATAGTCTATACAATTCACGATAACGGCAGATACATTAATATAAAGGCATTCAAAAAACCTTCATTCCCAAACAATTATGTTTATACAACCTTTAGAAAAAGTAAGGCTTGCCGATCGTTTGAAAATGCACAACGGCTTATCGAACTTGGAGTTAACACTCCCCTCCCGATTGCCTATATAGAAATAAAAGAATGTGGAAAGCTGACACGCAGTTACTATCTCAGCGAGCAAATGGACAACCTTCAGACTGTCAGAGACTGGAGCAAATTTGATTTTACCGACCAACTGCTCGACAACCTCGCTGTGTTTATGAAAGAACTAACTGACAAACATATATATCACCGAGACTTCTCTCCCGGTAACATATTATTTGAAAAAACCGATTACGATAAATTCACATTTTATCTTGTCGATCTGAACCGAATGGAATTTGAAATCACCGATTCCGACAAGATGAACCGCATGTTTCGTGCAATTACAACTAATCCGGCAGAAAATCAAGACCTTGCTCATCGATTTGCCCTTACTACCGGATTAGACATTAACCAAACACAACAAATGGCAGCTCGTCAACTCCAAAACTACATCAATGAAAAAGAACGTAATGGTAAAATAAAGAAAATATTCAAGATTAAACCATCTCTAAAGCCACAAAATCTCGTCTAATTATACTCATTAATAATAGATTAAAAACAAACAAAAGTACAATTACAATCAAAACAACAAACAAATCGAATAGCAAAAACGCATTTTAGGCTGATTTTTGTAAACAAAAACGTGAAAAATAATTAATA
>JAIDRE010000082.1 GCA_029061925.1 Muribaculaceae bacterium
ATCGTAGCCGTCGAATACTGAAGCGATTTCTTCAAATGTCATTACATAATCGACATTTTCATCTCGACGTGCTTCCTTACGTTTGGCAACACATGGTCCGACAAACACAATCTTGGCGTCAGGATGTTTCTCACGCACGATACGGGCAGTGTAGTACATCGGTGAACGAGTAGTCGATACAAACGGTTGCATTGCCGGTATATGCTTGTTAACCAATTCGATATAAGACGGGCAACAAGATGTGGTCATAAAGGCTTGCCCTTCCTCAATCTTTTCAAGGAGTTCGGCCCCCTCGCGTTCAACTGTCTCCATCGCACCTTGTGCAACCTCGATAACATCGCTGAATCCGATCTCTTTGAAGGCACCATAAACTCGATCGGTTGGAGCATCAAACTGCCCGAGAATTGAGGGTGCTACAATAGCAATGACTTTTTCGTCATGACGAATATCATTAAGGATGTCGAATGTCTGTGAAATCTCAAAAATAGCACCAAACGGACATGCATTCATGCACTTACCGCAGTAAATACATTTTGTTTCATCAATATGCTCGATGCCATTCTCATCTTTAGAAATTGCCTTAACAGGACACGCTTCTTCGCATGGAACGGGGATGTAAACAATTGCGTGATAAGGGCAACTGTTATGACAGATTCCGCAACTGATACATTTATCGTGGTCAATCTTCGCTTTACCTGTATCTGTATCGAGATGAACCGCATTTTTAGGGCAGTTGTGAATACAGCTCCTGGCTACACATCCACGACAAAGCGATGTCACTTCATAGTTTGTGTGTACACATGACGAGCAAGCCTCGTCAATCACACACATTATGTTTTCTTTAACTTCCTTTGTTTCATGACGGTTAAGCGCCATTTTGACATAATCTGAAAGGGGAGTGAGCTCGTCAGTTTCATTGCTCATGTCAAGCCCAAGCAATGGCAACGATTTATAGCGCCACACCGCACGTTCTTTGTGAATACAGCAACGACCGGGATGCTTTGATTGTTTGGGACTTAATTCGATTGGTAGTCTATCAATTTTTTCTTCTAATAAACCATCCTTCCATAGCTTTACAAGTTCTGCCAATAAGCGATGGCGGACTATCATAATATTATTTTTTATCGCCATAAAATTTAGTGATAATGAAAATAATCAAGTTTAACAATGCAAAGTTACGCATATTTTTATGAATATGCACTATCTATGTTCTTTTTTAACTATTTATACAAAATAAAAAATGTGGACTCGATTCGATAAAGTCCACATTAATTATATATAGAGCAATTTCTTTAGTTTGGAGTTGGCTGGAATGATTGAAAACTGTTGTCGCTATAAAACACCACAATATTTGTGATTTTCTTTAGTCCGTCGGTAGGAACAGATATTGATGACGACGCCGTTGTTTCATTTTGATTCTCAAATATCTCGGCATGGAGGTTTGCAGCCGAAAAATCTATTGTATTTTGCGATTTTTGGGGCTGAGAATCGTTTTGAGAATTTTCTAAGGTTAAATCCTGATCAAAAATATTTGGTTCGCGAGTATTGGCATCTTCCTTGAAATCAGTAAATTGCTCTTTGAAGACACCCTTTTCTGACGAGTTTTGAGGCTCTGAGAATTGAATATTTACATCATTAACCATCGGACCCTCATTAAATAAAAGCCACATGACCGAAAGAGCAGGGTATCGAGCATGAATTTTGGATATTATCTCGTCACTGATTTTTTTGTTACGTCCCGTTAGTAATTGAGATAGAGTAGGACGGGGTATCCCACAGTTATCAGCAAACTGTGAATTTGAGATATTATAGGTGTCGAGAAATGTTTTTAGGCGTGAAACAATATCCATAATGCTATTTATGATTTTAAATTCAATGTGCAAATGTAATTGATATATTTGTAAATAGCAAATTTTAATTTAGAAATTTTGAAATTTGGATAATGAATTGATGCATTCGCAAATATAAATAGGGTAGTTCTCGATCACAAACAGATAGGCGAGTAGTACTTTGTGATTGTATTATAATGCGTAGTGTATCAGTCGATAATGTACACCTGGAGTTGTATTTTGTCTCAATGGCGACACTATTCGCGTAATATATCGAATATTTTAAAGTGTAAATTTACACTTTTGATATAAAAGTTTGATATATTGGTAGATATACAAAATGTGAAAATATATTAATGTGTGCTTTTGGTTGATATTAACAAAATAATCAAGTAATGATTGGTTGTGTTTGCTTTTACATTTGTGAATTGTAGATAATTCAAAATGTAAAGTGAAAGTACAATCTTGCGTCGTGGAACATTGTTAAGGAGTACTTGAATTTGATTATCTAAATTAGATTTGTAAATCGGTCTAAATATTGAAGGAATTTCAAATCTTAAATATTTTTCAAATTTTGGTTTGTTCTCTCGCTTTAGTCAAATTTTAAAAATTCACGCCTGTATGTCTTACTCTTTGTAAATATAACATTCTAATGCACTAAATTTGTTCATTTTTTTACTAATTTAACACTTAAATCCTTGACACTAAGATAACTTTACTGCAAAACACGACTATATTTACTTGTCGCAATCTCATATAAAATAGAATTTTCTGGTTTATTAATCCCAATTTCGCTAATTTCCAATCTATTTTTCTCGATTTTCCATATTAATCCTGATAAAACCACACGCATATTCTTAAATATTCCCGGTGATCCCAATGAAATCTCACAAAAATCTTATTTTTAGAAACGTTTGACTCTGATTAAACATAATATCAAAAGGGGAGTCTTAGTCGTTTACAGAACTTTATTCCCCGAGACACATATAATTAATTCAAAACTATCCCGTCTCGGTGTTCTCGATTAATCTTGTTTATTCTCGTTAATTCTCGATTATATGTGATTAAATTCGTTTATAAATTAATTTCGGTGATTATATGTGATAAATCTTGAGAATCCTGATTATTCTCGATTATACCTGTTTAAGCGTGCTACAACGTAAGTATTCCTATAAAACAGGAGAGTATAGTAGCTTTTTTCAGATACTCTTGATATCCTATTTTACATAATATTGATTATGGGAATTAAATAGACCTTGAACGGGCTTCTTAAAATGACTTAATATTTACCCGAATTATTGTCTGATTATCTCAAATTTATTACCTTTACAAAAAATAATTTTGTTCATCTATAAATCAATATCAGAACTATTTCACAATGAAAAAAATTTTTGTTTTAACTTCTTTATTCTTGTTGAGTTCTTGCTTTTGTAAGATTTCGGCTGAATCATCGACTCAGTATTCAAAATCAACAGCTCCCGATAAAGTAATTCTCCATGCTTGGTCATGGTCATTTAATACCATAGCCGAGAATATGAAGAAAATAGCCGATGCAGGCTATGATTTCGTTCAAACCTCCCCTGCTCAAACCTGTTATGTTGGAGAAGACGGTGGTTTGGCTTTGTTCAGTACGCCTAATGATTCTGTTAAAGGCAAATGGTACTATTATTATCAGCCAACTGATTGGAAAGTAGGTAACTATCTATTAGGAACCAGAGACGAATTTAAATCAATGTGTGACAGCGCATATAAATATAATGTGAAAGTCATCGTCGATGTGTTACCAAATCACACAGCTGTTGATCATAACGCTGTTTTACCCGGTCTTAACAACGCGGTTGGCGGACACGAAAACCTTTTCCACGCTAATGGTTTCAAGCCTATCACCAAATGGAATGATCGCATGGAATGTACTACTGGCGAAATGGGAGGACTTCCTGATGTTAACACTGAAAATCCTGATTTTCAGTACTATTATATGCAATATGTCAACGACCTGATTAATCTTGGCGCTCGTGGATTCAGATATGACACAGCAAAACATATCGGACTCCCCTCTGATCCACTTGATCCTAAAGCTAAAGTTAATAATTTCTGGTTGGTAGCAACCGGACGCGAAGCTGCAAAAGGATTGTCAATGTTGATGCCCGACAGTATCTATATTTATGGCGAAGTACTTCAGGATAAGAATGTTAAGGAGTCAGAATATGCCGAATATATTGGTCTTACTGCAAGTAGTTTTGGTCACAAACTCAGAGATGCTCTTGAAAAACAGAGTGTTGATGCTCAAGCTCTTAAAGAATGGAACCACCCTGCCGACCCTGCAAAACTTGTAACTTGGGTTGAATCTCATGACACATATTGTAATGCTCATGAATCAGCAGGTTTAACCGATGACCAAATAAGAATGGGTTGGATTGTCTTGGCTGCTCGTAAGGACGGCACTCCCCTTTTCTATAGTCGCCCGGCAGGAAGCACTCGTGAAAACTACTGGGGAAACAATCGTGTCGGTGATCGTGGTAATGATGAATTCTTCCACCCCGAAGTTGTTGCTGTTAATGAATTCCGCCATCTGATGGCAGGTCAACCCGACGAGATACTAACCTCTTCTGACGGCGCCGTAATTGAAATCGAGCGCGGAAACAAAGGCGCAGCTTTAATCAATATTTCAGATAGCAAACAGAAAATCGAAATGTCCACCTCTTTGCCTGATGGTGAATATGTAGACAATGTCCATAATCAAGCATTTAAAGTAAAAAATGGCAAAATTAAGGGAAACCTCTCCCCTCTTACATCATATCTCTTATATTTATAATAATGATGTGATGTAAAAAATAATCATTGCCCGAGTCTTTTTTTGAATATTTTATTTAATTTTGTATTCCCAAATTTGAATAAACTAAAATATAAAATACAATGTTGAAAAGAATCCTCTCAATTTCGGGTCGTCCCGGATTGTTCCGCCTGGTTAGCCAAGGCAAAAATATGCTGATTGTTGAATCACTCCAGAACAGTAAAAGAATGCCGGCTTATGCTACTGATAAAGTTGTTTCTTTGGGTGATATCGCTATATACACCGAAGAAGATGATATGCCTCTCGGTGATGTTTTCCAGGCTATCAAAGAAAAGAATGAAGGCAAAACAGTTGATGTAAAAGCTTTGGGTAACGATTCAGCTATCCGTGCCTACTTCAAAGAAATTCTTCCTACATTTGACGAAGAACGCGTTTATACTAATGACATCAAGAAAGTGTTTAGCTGGTACAACCTTTTGGTTGAAGCCGGAATGACCGACTTCGTTTCAAAAGAAGAAGCTTCAGAAGAAGAAAAGTCTTAATCATCATTAATCAAATAATAAGCGCCGATTGGTTATCCAGTCGGCGCTTGTTATATCTAAATAAATGTTCTTTTATAATTTAATGGCATCTATTGCCGGTGTCTTAGTTATGGCAATTTTAATAACGTCCTTAACTGTTTCTACAAAGTGGAATTTGACACCTTTAATAAATTGCTTTTCAATTTCTTCAATATTCTTTTTATTCTGCTCTGAAAGGATTATATCGGTTATTCCGGCACGTTTAGCGGCAAGAATCTTTTCTCTGATACCGCCTACTGGGAGTACTTTGCCTCGCAATGTTATTTCTCCGGTCATCGCCAAACGATTTTTTACTCGTTTCTGAGTGAATGCCGATACAATCGAGGTTGCCATCGTTATACCTGCCGAGGGTCCGTCCTTGGGTACTGCCCCTTCGGGAACATGGATATGTATTGAATATCTGTCAAAAAGGCTTGAATCGATGCCTAATTCTTTTGCGTGAGCTTTGACATATTGTAAAGCTATCATTGCCGATTCTTTCATAACATCGCCAAGATTACCTGTCAACGTGAGTTTTGACGCACCTTCTTTAGACGGAGTCAACGATGATTCGATAAAGAGTATTTCGCCACCGACGGCGGTCCACGCAAGTCCGGCTACAACGCCCGCAAACTCGTTACCTTCATATATATCTTTGATATATTTTTCAGCACCAAGGAGTTCTTTAACGTCGTCAACCGTGATTCTACAGTTAACTTCTTTACCCTGAAGCTTTTTAAGGACAAGCTTTCTAAGAATTGATGCGAGAGTTTTTTCAAACAATCTGACACCGCTCTCCGATGTATATTTCTCTATAATAAATCTGAGAGCATCATCACTAACCTCCATTTTAGGAGAATTTGGACCCGCTTCTTTGATTAATCGGGGAATGAGGTGACGCTTGGCTATCTCGATTTTTTCCTCGATAAGGTATCCCGGGATTTCAATAATTTCCATTCGGTCAAGCAATGGCTGTGCAATTGTTGATAACGTATTGGCTGTGGCTATGAACAATACATTTGAAAGATCATAGTCAACATCAATATAATTATCGTGGAACCGGCAGTTTTGCGCAGGGTCAAGAACCTCAAGCAATGCTGCTGAAGGGTCTCCCTTGAAGTCTTTGCCAATCTTATCGATTTCATCCAGTAGAAGCACCGGATTAGAGGTTTTACATCTTTTAAGAGCATCAATAATACGCCCCGGCATCGCTCCGATATATGTTCGGCGGTGTCCTCTGATTTCCGATTCGTCATGAAGACCACCGAGCGAAATACGCTGATATTCACGTCCGAGAGCTGATGCAATCGAGCGTCCGATTGATGTTTTACCAACTCCGGGAGGCCCAACCAAACAGATTATAGGCGATTTTCCGTCAGGATTATTTAACATCATTGCAAATTCCTCAAGGATACGCTCTTTAACCTTTTTCAAACCATAATGATCTTCGTCAAGAACTTTTGCTGCTTTTGGAAAATCTGAATTCAATTTACCAAAATTTTGCCACGGTAAGTCTGTGAGAGTTTCAAGATAGCTGTAAAGAACCGAATAATCAGGAGATTGAGGATTCAATCTGCGAAGTTTTGCAATCTCACGCTCAAATGTTTTACGGACATCTTCGGTAAACAGTATATTTTTAGCCTTTTCTTCAAGAATATCTGCATCGTCACCCTCACCATATAGTTCCTGGCGAATGGTCTCCATTTGGGTTTGTAGGAACGCATTACGACTCTGCTCCTCCATTGATTGACGGGCGCGTGTTTGAATATCTTCTTTTTGACGTGCAATCCAAAGCTGACGCTCTACTTCTTCAAGAAGCATTGTTGCTCGTTCCTGATATTTATTTGTCGCCAAAAGCTGAATCTTTAGCTGTGGCTCAACCGGAAAGTTTGTCGCAATCATGTCGAGCTGCATCTGAGGCGTCGGTAAGTTCTCAACCGATGCCATAAATTCATTTGCGCCTTCAACTCCCGTTAAACCGATAAGGGTTGACAGCGATTCTTTGATTGTAGAAAGTTGTAGCTCAAAATGCTCCAGATATTTAGGGCTGAGTGTGTCTTTAATAGTTTTGACACTTGCAGTTAAAATGTCGTTGCCAAAACATTCCATTGATTCACCAACAAGTTTTACCTTGTCAAAAGCATGCACAATAGCCGCCTTACCTCCATCTGGTAGATTGATAATTTGTAGAATATCAGCAATTACACCATATTTATACAAGTCATTGATTGTCGGAGAGTCAATTCTTGAATCTTTTTGACAGAAAACTGCAATCGACATCTTGTTATCCATTGCCAACTGAGCGGTTTTCAATGATGTCGGACGGACAATTGTTATCGGACTCGTAACTCCGGGAAATAAAATCAAATTTCTTGTTGGGAGAACAGCTACACTGTCAGGGTTAAAGTATCGTTTTGACGGGTCAATCTCGACCTGACCAATTTGAACGATGCGTGTTGTTCCGCTGTCCTCCTTTTTTAAATCTTTCATATATAATATGTGGGCAAATATTTGTCAATATAAGTTTCTTTTTACAATTACAGCAAAAGTTATGCCAAAGTTAATAATAAATCATCTTTTGGTGAAATTTTTATGATTAAAACATGATAAATTTCAGTTTTATTAAAAATATGTTTTCAAACATATAATATTATTGGTCCTATATCAAAATAAATAACTATTTTGCGACAAATTTAATAACATTATAAAAATAGGTATCATGAAGATCTATCAGACTAATGAAATCAAAAACATCGCTTTGCTGGGTAGCAAAGGATCAGGTAAAACCACGCTCGCTGAAGCTATGCTCTTCGAGTGTGGAGTTATAAAACGTCGCGGAACTGTTGAAGGTAAAAATACAGTTAGCGACTATTTCCCTGTCGAAAAGGAATATGGCTATTCTGTCTTTTCTACAGTCTTTTATGCCGAATTTCTTAATAAGAAACTCAACGTTATTGATTGCCCGGGGGCTGATGACTTTGTCGGTAACGCAATTACGGCTCTTAATGTAACCGATACCGGGGTTATCCTTGTTGACGCTCAATATGGTGTGGAAGTCGGCACTCAGAATATTTTCAGAACTGCCACATCCTTAAAAAAGCCGATTATTTTTGCTGTAAATCAGCTTGATGGTGAAAAGGCTGACTTTGAGAATGTTATCGAGCAGATGCGTGAAATCTTTGGGCCAAAAGTTGTTCAGATTCAATATCCTATCACCTCAGGTCCAGGCTTTAATTCAATGATAGATGTCCTTTTGATGAAGAAATATTCATGGGGACCCGATGGTGGTGTACCGGTGATTGAAGATATTCCTGCCGATCAAATGGATAAAGCGCGTGAGCTCAACCAAAAACTTGTCGAAGCCGCAGCCGAGAATGACGAAACATTGATGGAGAAATTCTTTGAACAAGGTTCATTGACTGAAGATGAAATGCGCGAAGGAATCCGTAAAGGTCTGATAGACCGTTCAATATACCCTGTTTTCTGCGTAAGCGCATTGAAAGATATGGGCGTTAGACGTATGATGGAATTCCTTGGCAATGTCGTTCCGTTTGTCAATGATATGCCAGCTCCCGTTGATATTAACGGGAACGAAGTGAAACCCGACTCTGACGGTCCGTTGAGCATCTTCATGTTCAAAACAACAGTTGAACCTCATATTGGTGAAGTACAATACTTTAAGGTAATGTCAGGTACACTCACTCCAGGTGTGGATCTTGACAATGTTAACCGTGAATCTAAAGAACGTATCGCCCAGATATATTGTGTATGCGGTCAAATCAAAACTCAGGTTGACAAACTCTGTGCCGGCGATATAGGGGCAACTGTCAAGCTGAAAGATGTTCGCACCGGTAATACACTCGATGCCAAAGGCTGCAACTACAACTTTGACTTCATTAAATATCCTGCTCCAAAATATCAGCGTGCCATCCGACCTGCAACCGAGAGCGATGCTGAAAAACTTATGACTATCTTAACTCGTATGCACGAGGAAGACCCGACATGGGAAATCGTTCAGTCAAAAGAACTTAAACAGACTATTCTTTCGGGACAAGGAGAATTCCATCTTCGCACTCTCAAATGGCGTGTTGAAAACAACGACAAACTTCCGATTATTTTTGAAGAACCACGTATCCCCTACCGCGAAACAATCACCAAAGCCTCTCGTGCTGACTATCGCCACAAAAAACAGTCGGGTGGTGCCGGTCAGTTTGGTGAAGTTCATCTCATAATCGAACCTTATGTTGAAGGTAGTCCCCTCCCCGATACATATAAGTTTGGTAATCAGGAATATAAGATGAATATTCGTGATACTCAAGAGATTCCATTAGATTGGGGTGGCAAATTAGTCGTACATAACTGTATCGTTGGAGGTGCCATTGATGCCCGTTTTATTCCTGCGATTGTTAAAGGTCTTATGGATCGCATGGAGCAAGGACCTTTGACCGGTAGTTATGCCCGTGATGTCAGAGTATGTATCTATGACGGAAAGATGCACCCTGTTGATTCTAATGAAATCTCATTCCGCCTTGCCGGACGTAATGCATTCTCTGAAGCATTCCGTAACGCCAATCCAAAAATTCTTGAACCTGTTTACGATGTTGAAGTAATGGTTCCGGCAGATGTAATGGGTGATGTTATGAGCGACTTACAATCTCGTCGTGCAGTCATCATGGGAATGTCAAGTGAAAACGGCTTTGAGAAAATCACTGCAAAAGTTCCATTAAAAGAGATGTCGAGCTATTCAACCGCTCTTAGCTCAATTACGGGCGGACGTTCATCTTTTACAATGAAATTTGCATCCTATGAACTCGTTCCGGGCGATGTTCAGGAAAAACTCCTCAAGGAATATGCCGAGACAAACAAAGAAGAATAATTATCTATATCCATGATTAGTAAAAGGCTGTGTTATAAATAGTTATAACACAGCCTTTTTATTTATGCCAGAGTCGAATAATTCTATCCGTCCTCCCCTTTTATTTCTGTAGCTTCTTTCATTTCTTGATATTCAAGCCATTCGGGATCTTCTTCTGCACTTAATGTTATGGGTAATAACTCCATTGATGCGAGAGCCTCATTAAACTTTCTACAGAAAATATTAAGACTGAGTGTGTAAAACACCCAATTACGCTCGCCGTCACCTGTATAAACGCCAGTCAAAACAGCTATTGGGTCTTTTCTGAAACATTCTCTGAGAGCCGCATCGGCTTCATCCATCAGTTGTGAAGTCGCAACGTCAGGCATTCCACCATTTTTGCTTTCATACTTCCATGTGGCTTCTACTCGGGTTTTAAACTTTGGATTATCTTTAAACTTTGCAATGTCTCTACGTCCGGTAACCATTATTAAATTGCCCGATTCACTTTCAGCCGGAGATGTCCACCAGTCGCCATATTCAACTGATTTATTTTTTGGTATTTTTTCCATTTATTTTAAATATGTGTATGATTTCATTAATTTTACGACATCAAAGTTAGCTATTTTTTCAATAAAAACGAAAATGTTAATAAAATTCTACTATTTAATTTGCGACGCTCAAAATCTATGACTAAATTTGTAGCTTAATAACAAAAATAAATCATAAATAATTCATACAACAATGGAAATTATCGGTAAGATTATATTTGATCTTGGTGAAACTTCCGGAACTTCTAAAGC
>JAIDRE010000083.1 GCA_029061925.1 Muribaculaceae bacterium
TCGTACATCCGGACTTGGTAAGGTTGGTTATATGGAATATGACGATTATAATACTTACACACGGGATCAGCACATGAAACATTGGTGGAAGTCTAAACATGAAAGTATGGGCGCGAAAATAAGAGCGGCATATGGTATAAACACTTCAAATAAATCACAACCGACAAAACGTATTCCCAAATATGATCGCGAAGAAACCGATTATGACCATAGTTTGAAATAAATGAAAAAATTATATAACCTTATCATCTTGCCGAGGTCGGTGAGATGATTTTTATTTGTCTTTTATGATTTTACAATTATACATATTATATTTGCATTAGAAAAGTCAAATACATGAAATCAACGGTTATTTATATCATATTATTCTTGTTGCTTTTGTCTGGTTGTGGCAAGAGCGACAACCGTATATATCTTGAATCTATCAATTCGGTTATAGAAACTGATCCTCGTTTAGCTATCTCAAAACTCGATAGTATAAAAGAACGCGAATTTAATAAAAGCGACAGGGCATATTTCAATCTGCTCACAATTAAATCGCACGATAAAGCCTATATCGAGCATAAAAATGACTCACTTATTAAAGAAGTGTTAGCGTTTTATGAAAATAATCAAGGCGCAGACTATGCCGAAGCCCTTTATTATGGAGGACGGATTTATAGCGACCTCGGAAACTATCCCACGTCGTTAAATTACTTTCATCGAGCATTGGATGAGTTGCCCGACAATGATGCGAATCGCCGGCTTAGAGGGCAAGTAGTCAGCCAGCTTGGACGACTGTTAATAGAACTAAGACTTTATAGTCCGGCGATACCATATCTTGAGAAATCGATCGAATATGGAAAACTTGACCGAGACAGTTTTAATCTTGCTTTTGACCATGACCTTTTAAAAACGGCTTATTTAGGCACTAAAGATTTTGAAATGGCTGAGGTATGTACTAAAAAATCTATTTTATATGGATCTAATCTTTCTCATGAAGATAAGATATATTTTAAAAGTGGTCTTGCAGATGTAAAAAAGAATAAAGGGGAGAATGATACAGCTCTTATATTAATAAGAGAAATTAAAGATCGAATATCAACGGAGCATGAACCATACATTTGGGCAGATGCATCGATGATTTATTATAAAAACAGTCTATATGATACAGCATATATCTATGCAAAGAAAATTATCAATGATCATCGACAAGCATGTAAAAATATAGCATATTTTATACTTCTTAAACCGGAAATAAAAAAGCTAGTGCCTGTTGATTCTATTTTGATGTATTATAAGGATTATGAGAGTTATATAAACGATTATTTGAATCGACATGATTCAGAACAAGCATTGATGCAGACGTCGATGTATAATTATGAGCTACATGTAAGAGAAAGTAAGGAAGCCAAGAGTTCTCGTGATAGAATATTGAAAATGCTGGTTTGTGTATTTATTATTACATTAATCTTTATAATATTGACGCTCTATTATAAGTTAAGAGTAAGAACTCGTGAAATAGAACTTAATAATGCAAAAAGACGAGTCGGTGATTTATTGTCAGAATTAGAATTGTTGACCCGGTCAGTTAGTGATGATGAGAATTCAGGTTATGAAGATTCGATTCCGGCAAAAAGGAAAGAACTTCTTTCTATCGCTGAACAAAATATTGGAATTGAATCAATAGCCGATATAAAGTTGAATGAGGTTTATAATAAACTATTGTCAAAAATTGAAAATGGAGGAATGATCGATAACGATTTTTGGATGGAAATTGAGACTCAAGTTAATCTAAAGTTCCCTAATTTTATAAAGAATTTACAGTTTTTATCCGGCAGCAGTCTAAACGAAATAGAAATTAAAACATGTTATCTAATTAAAGTCGGGCTGAAACCAACACAGATTTCAAAAATATTAAGTATAACAAAGGGTTCTGTCTCGTCTCGTAGAGAGGGTATTGGAATGAAGCTGTTAGGCGAAAAGACATCAGTTCCGATTGTTGATAGAGTTATTAAGATTTTATAGTTTACTTTTTACCATAATATGTGCGGATTTGTGCGGAAAATACAATTCCGCACAAATTCCGCACATATTTTCTTGTCAAATACTTGATACATTCCTAATTTTGTCCCGAATAATTTAATAATCGAGACATGAAAACTTATGCAATTTCAATACTTCTTTTATTAGGACTCGTATTTGACATGCCAATGTATGCCGATAATGGTTGTGATGAAGATTATGATATAGAGTTGACTGAGTCTGATGATGATAGTAGAACACGCCCAGCAGATCCTAAAGGTCATCGTTCTGCACCAATGTTGACTCCATGCACTATTAGCTATATAAATGGTGTTACGATATATTCCGAAGAGGCGGTTGATATCGTTTCATACGAGATTTGGAACGTAAATGGCGAAACTTGTCATGGCGTGTATCCAGCCGAGCGTCAATTTATCAATGCTTTATTTGCGAACAAAGGAGAATACATCGTTGTGTTTACCACAATCGAAAAAAAATATACGGGCTATATTTGGCTCGATTAATTAACCAATTTATTCACTCTTAAACAATACTAAAATGAAGAAGCTAACAAATGACGAACTTCAGTTCGTATTCGGCGGTGACGGTGAGTCTCAAAACAAATGCGATGATCTCCAAAGGCAACTTAACGAATACGAAGAAACAGACAGTGCTCATGATGAAGAATTTTACCTCTGGTGGGCAATTGCGTTTGAGAATTGCGCCAATGGTAATGGCTAAATTTTAAATTATATAGGAGTGAATTTATCGTATTTTATATGTTAAATTCACTCCTATAGTAATGCAATTGCATTGTATGAAAATAAAAAGAGTATTTAATCTAATCCTTTTATTATTAATTGGATTGTTTGTATATGCGGAGTCTCCATCCGAAAAATATGTAAAAGAACCTGAGGATGCTATTTTAGAAGTCTCATACGAACGAAGATCCATTAGAGATACTACAAAACGCTCGCCTGTTTTAGATAGTACGATTCTTCGTGTTGGTAAAACAAAATCGATGTATTGTGGAGCAAGGAAATTGTGGGCTGATTCAATGATGAAGATTGATTACTCTGCCTATAGTAGTGTAAGTCTTGCGGCTTTCAAAAATAAGGATTATTTCCCTGGTGGTCGTTATTGGTCGTATATTTATAAGGATTTCTCTAATAATAAATGTAAGGAGTATGAATTCTATAATCTTGAGTTTGAAAAATATGATGAGTTTTTGGAGATCCCCAAATGGGAAGTCTATGATTCTGTAAAAATCATACTTGGTTATGAATGCTTCAAAGCATTAACTAATTTTAGAGGCAGACAGTGGGTTGCTTGGTTTACGCCTGAAATACCAATCTCAGATGGCCCATGGAAGCTACATGGATTGCCCGGTTTGATACTTGAAGCATACGATGTTTCCCATGATTATAAGTTTGAAGCAAAAGGTATTCGTATATCAGGACTTGGAAAGGTTGGTTATATGGAATACGATGATTACGTTACTGTGACTCGTGACCAGCACATGAAAAACTGGTGGAAAGCAAAACATGACAACGTTGCAGCAAAAATACAAGCAGCATACGGCATTAAGACATCAGAAAAACCTCAACCGACAAAACGTATTCCCAAATATGATCGCGAGGAAACCGATTATGACCATAGTTTGAAATAATTTTGTGAAATATATTAAACTTCATGATTTAATTGCACAATAATTAAAAATTTACAACCATTCTAATAACCAATGTTAAACCGGACGGTCATAAAATATTGTAGTATGTTCAAGCGAGACTTGAATTATGAAGACATCAGATTGTTTTTGGAGTCATCACCGTACTACCCAAATCTTTTGGCTGTAGTGGAAACATTACGATATGTAGGTCTCGATGTTCAGGCTGTCAGATGTGATATTTCTTCTGTCGATGAATTGATTGTTCCGGCTCTTTTCCATATAAAAAATAAGGGTAAGGAATCATTGGTAATAGGGATTATAGAAAAGAGCGATGCGACGTTAATAAAGCTGTTTAATCCACAAAGTAATAAGTGGGAGATAACGCCGATAGAAACTCTTGCCAAAATTTGGGATGGGGTTGTCATATTCGTCAAGAACAAGACTTTGAGGAACCCAATTATTAAGAAACATTCGGCATTGCTGATTTGCTGTTTGATTGCGATTCTTATTGTAATCAAATTTTACGGTATAATAGCATTTTCGCTTCTGCCAATTGTAATCGGATTACTTACGGCAATCTATCAATATATTAGTTCGGTTGGTAAACGATATACAATTATCGATCGGGTCTGTCATATCTCGTCGATAACAGATTGTGAGAGTGTTGACAAATCGAAATTTAGCAAGGTGTTTGGTATAAAAATGAGCACTCTTTCTCTTTCGTTTTTCTGTGCACAGATAGTTGTTATTACTATTTCATCATTATTAGGCGTAACTAACGCGGTATATACAATCTATCTTATTTCGACATTGATCGTTATTCCAACTGCAATATATTCAATTTATGGTCAGATTAATGTTGGTAAAATTTGTCCACTTTGTATAACGACATTAATATGTATAATAGCTGAAGGTGTTATTTATTTCTTAATGCCGACAGAGTTGCTGAATATAAATATAGTTTTGCTGTGGTGTTTAGTTGCAGTGACTGTGTTGTGGACTTTACATTATGTCGCAATACTTATAACCAGACAGCACGAATGTTTTTGTAATAGAATTAACTTACTGAAATTAAAACGTCGTAAAGATATTTTGTTGTCAGAAAGTCAATTGAATGAATCAATTGATTCGCCGGTGTGGTTAGGTCAAGAAAATGCCAAGATAAAGCTTATGACGATTATTTCACCCGGATGTCCACATTGTAGGCAGTTGGTCGGAGAAATATTATCATTATTAGATAAAATCCATTCAATCAGATGGGATATTGTGCTTGGCG
>JAIDRE010000084.1 GCA_029061925.1 Muribaculaceae bacterium
CTTATTTTCCGACAAAATTAAGACAAATTAATCGTCTTTACAAGAATTAAGGAAAAAATTCTTTAACACACCCGACTTTTTTGTCTTATCGTCGCCAAAATCCGGGGGTGAAGAGCACAATTACGGTGAAAAGTTCGAGACGACCGATCAACATGAGGACCGACAATATCCATTTGCCGGCTGTGCCAAAAATTTCGTAGGTCGAACCTGCACCGGTTACAACCGCTGAGACTCCGGCATTGCTGACACATGAAAAAGATGCAAACAAGGAATCGACCAGCGGAACATTTATCATTGTCAGAAGCAGTGCCCCAACAATGATGACAACGCCATAAAGAATGATGAAAGCGAGTACTTTTGATACTATTTCAGGTGAAAGAATGCGGTTGCCGATTTTAACTGAAAGGACTGAATTGGGATGAAGAACGTGATAGACTTCGTTTCGTACGTTTTTCAGAACTACCAGAGCTCGGTCGAGTTTGGCTCCACCACTTGTAGAACCGGCACATGCACCGAAAAACATCAGGATTATACAAATCATAAGCAGGAATACGCCCCAATTCTCAAATCCGATTACAGTATATCCGGTTGAAGTCATCATAGAAACGACTTGGAAGATCGGGTCTATAACGAGCGATTCAAATGAATTTCCGTTATGATTTATAAATAGTGTGACAGCAAAAATACAGAAAACGAGAGCTGTGGTGAAAACATAAAGTTTGAACGCTTGATTTTCCCAAAGCGAGCGAATGTGCCCGGTGACACCTTTGTAAAGGAGGGCAAAGTTTATACCGCCCATAAACATAAATATTGTCAATACGATTTTGACATACATTGAGTTCCAAGCTGAGATACTTTCAGAACGGGTTGAGAAGCCTCCGGTAGATATTGTGCTGAGAGCGTGGCAAATAGAGTCGAAGAAGTCCATCGGTCCGAACCAAAGCAAGAAGATTAGAGCAAGTGTCAGGGCGGTGTAAACTGCCCAAAGACGTTTTGCTGTTTGGCTGACGCGTGGTTTCAGTTTGTCGTGGGTGATACCGGTGACTTCGGCGTTGAACATCTGCATGCCGCCCGACGAATTAAGCATTGGAAGAACGGCAAGGGTGAAAAGAATGATTCCCATACCGCCGATCCACTGCATCAATGAACGCCAGAAGTGGATTGCGTGGGAGATTTCAACATCGTCAGAAAGAACCGATGCTCCGGTCGTGGTAAATCCAGACATTGATTCAAAGAAGGCATCGCTGACGCAAAGTTGGGGTGAGCCGAAAATGAATGGTGCCATCCCGAAGAATGAGAAGACCACCCAGACGAGTGCGGTCAGCAGGAAGCCTTCGCGTTTACCCATGTCGCGGTGGTCAACTTTCATTACAAAGCCGAGCAGACATCCGGTGACAAGAGTGAATGCGGCGGTCAATCCAAAAATTTTAGTGTCTGATTCGTGATAGATAAGTGCTACAATCAAGGGCAGACACATGAATAATGCTTCGAAAATCAACAATATCCCGATGACTCTAAAAATCATTGGAATATTAATGGTTTGTTTATGGCTTTCAAAAATACTCATTGCTTAAAGTGATGATTACCAATGAAATTTTGTAGAGTGGGTGGCAACATTGCCGCACGCATCGGTGACGGTTATTTTAAGTTGGTGATCGACACCGCGTTTAAATCGTTTCGGATCCATTTTAAAGGAGATTGATGAGGTTTTGCCGTCGTGTTCAAAGAGGGCGAACTGACCGTCGATTTCACAATAATAGTTGTCGATTCCGCTCTGACGGTCGGTGATGCGATATTTAAGGAATCCTGGGGCGGTCTTCTTGTTTGTCAATGAGGCAATTGATGGCGGTGTCTTGTCAACTGAGACAGCATATTGACCGAAACGATCGACACTACCTTTCATAACCCCGTTTTCATAGATGGCATCGACAGCCGAACAGCGATTACCCGACACTCGACCGAGATAATATTTTGATTTATCGGCGATTGTGTCGTTTAGGATCGGGATTTCAATTTGAATTTCGCCTGCCAAAGGCACGAGATAGTCGCCAATTGTGGCGATGACAGAAGCATACTCGGTGGTTGGTTCAACATCAATTTTAAAATATGTGTTGTCATACAAAACACCTTTGTGTATGCGTGCTTTGACTCCCTCATTGTTATATGAGTGCTCGCCATCGTAGTTAAGCAGGCTGCCTTTCCCAGTGGTAGTCGGAATGTCACTTTTTTTGCCTGTTACGTTGAATGAGCGGCGTGCTTTGTTGCCCATCTCATCTTCAAGGATAAATTCCATTTTATAGATGCGCTCCTCGTTAATGTCTATAGAGCCGTCGCCCTCGGCTTCAATCATAGAGCCAAGCGGTTTGGTAGGCGGAACGTAGGTAACCATCATCCAACGACCGCTGCGGGCAACGTCGGGATAGTAGGCGAGCGTATTGACAGCGCGGGTTGAGTCAAAAGAGAAGCGGTCGATTGTGCGCTTGTAAACCTGTTTGCCGTCAACTAAAAGGGTTAGATATTTGACGCCATAGATGTTGGAGGTACCTGACATACGGTCGTAGGCGTTTATACCCGGCGTCACTTTTCCCCAAGCAGTGAATCCTTTTGAAAATTCGGCAGGGACGAGTGCTTTGCCGTTTGCCGAACCATCGACAATACCTTTATCGGGCACTGGGTAGAGACCGATCTGACGAACTTCGGGGGCTACATTGTCGTTGACATATTGGCGGTAAAATTCCATAGGGTCGAGAGCATCGCCGGTGGCGGTGTCGCGGATGTCCATGTGGAGGTGGGGACCACCCGAACTACCTGCATTCCCGCTTAGAGCGATGATTTCGCCACGTTTGACGGGAATTTCGTTAGGCTCAAAATCGAGGTCGATTGAAAAGGTCTCGTTTTGATATTGGGCATCGCGGACAATGTCATCGATTTTACTTGCGAAACTTTCGAGGTGACCATATACCGATGTCAACCCGGTTTCGGGGTGAACGATATAGATTGCACGACCAAATCCCCACGGCGAAACAAGGCATCGGCTGACGTAACCGTCGTCAATGGCGCGGATGGGTAGGCCTGTGCGTCCCTGGGTTTTAAAGTCGAGTCCCGAGTGAAAGTGGTTTGGACGTAATTCGCCGAAGTTTCCGGCAAATACGGCAGGAATATCAAGAGGACGACCAACAGAGGGGTGTTCTTTTTGAGCCGAGAGAGTGAGTGTTGGAGAAAGAAAAATGAAAAGTGCAAGTAAATTCTTATTCATTTGTGATAATTGCGTGGTCAAGTGTAATTTAGAATGGAGGAGCATCGTTGTCACCGGCGATATTGGCAGAGCCACCATGGAACGGGTTAGAGTTTTGCATTGGTCCGGCAAGTGGGTCGGAACCATCGCCGTAACTACCTGAATTTCCTCCATTAAGGCGCGATTCAAAGGTTTCGATACGACCTGAATCAACGTCGTTGGGTACCCAGTTTTCAAAGCGTGCAAATTTGTTGCGGAATCGCATGTCGATATCTTCAACCGAACCGCTACGGTGCTTGGCGATGATGAACTGAGCGAGTCCGCGAATGTCGTGACCCTCGGCGTTTACGCCACTTTTGAGATAGTATTCGGGACGGTGGATAAAGCACACGATATCAGCATCCTGCTCGATCGCCCCCGATTCACGAAGGTCGGACAGCTGAGGTCGTTTGTCATCGGAACGGCTTTCGACCGAACGGTTAAGCTGTGAAAGGGCGATGATGGGGATGTTAAGCTCTTTGGCAAGCTGTTTCAATGAACGTGAAATCATACTTACCTCTTGCTCACGGCTACCATATTTCATGCCGGCAGCGTTCATCAGCTGAAGGTAGTCGATGATAATCATCTTGATGCCGTGTTCGCTCACAAGGCGGCGGGCTTTGGTGCGGAGGTCGAGTATTGACAAGGCGGGAGTATCGTCGATGAAGAGTGGCGCGCTCTGAAGATTTTTTACACGCGACATCAACTGGTCCCACTCGCGCTCGTCAAGACGACCGCTCTTGATTTTTTCACCTTCAATCTCGCAGACGTTTGAAATCAAACGGTTGACAAGCTGAAGGTTAGACATTTCAAGAGAGAAAATAGCAATCGGTGTGTTGTAGTTGACCGCCATGTTCTTAGCCATTGAAAGCACGAATGCGGTTTTACCCATAGCCGGACGTGCGGCAATGATGATGAGGTCACTGTTCTGCCAGCCCGAGGTCACTTTGTCAAGATCGTGATAGCCAGAGGCAAGACCGCTAAGACCGGTTTCGCGGTTGGCGGCATTCTGAATCTGTTCGATTGCCTGGGCAATGACGGGGTCGATTTGAGTTACCTGTTTCTTGACGTTTCGCTGTGAGATTTCAAAAATGCGAGCTTCGGCATCCTGGAGAATGTCGTCGATATCGTTGCTCTCGTCAAAGGCTTGGGTCTCGATGTTGGATGCAAACGAGATGAGTTCGCGTGCAACATATTTCTGGGCGAGGATTCGGGCGTGGAATTCGATGTTGGCGCTCGATGTAACTCGCGAGGTCAACTCAGATATATATATGGGCCCGCCGATTTTGTCAAGATTGCCGTCCTGACGCAGCTGCTCGGTGACGGTCAGCATATCAATCGGCTGCTGGGCGGTGCCGAGGGCTCGGATCGCTTCAAAAATCAGACTGTGAGCCGGCTCATAGAATGTTTCGGGCTTGAGCATATCGCAGACAACAGCATAGGCGTCTTTTTCGAGCATCAACGCGCCAAGTACAGCCTGCTCAAGGTCGATGTCACGCGGTTGCATTCGTCCCTGAGTGATGTATTCAGATTGTTGTTTGTCGCGACCTTTGCGGTCACCATATTTAGAAGTCGGGTTTGTAATTGCCATTAGGTATATTGAGGATATGTATAAATTCTGTTTGAAATTTGATTTTGCAAAATCGTTTATGCAAAGGTAGCAATTTTTGCGTTGAATATAAATAAAAAACCTCGATGATTTTTTGACATCACCGAGGTTTTTATGTTTATAACGTGTCAGTAGTTATTCGAAAATGTGTCGTAATTTGCTGAAAATGCGTTTTACGGTTGACTGATCGGGTTTGATTCCGGGCTTATCTTTAAGAGATTCAAAGAGTTTTTTCTCTTCGTCGTTAAGCTGCTCGGGGATGTAAACCATGACGTTGATAAGTTCGTCGCCGGGCATTCGTGACTGATAGTCGGGGATACCTTTGCCACGGAGACGGAGCACTTTACCGGGTTGAGTCCCGGGGGCAATCTTGAGTCGGGCACGACCGTTGATTGTCGGAACTTCAGCCGAACCACCGAGAACGGCCGTCGGGAGGTCGAGCATCAAGTTGTAGATTACATCGTTGCCATCGCGGATGAGTTCTTCATCTTTGATTTCTTCGATTACAACCAAGAGGTCGCCGGGAATACCTTCGGCACCACCGTTACGGGGGAAGTTACCTTTTTGAGAAACGGTAAGTGTCATGCCGTCAACAACACCGGCGGGAATATGGAAAGAAACCTGATTGTCTTTTTTCTCAACACCTGTACCATGACAGTGGGTACACTGGGTGGTGATTACCTTACCTGTACCGTTACAGGTTGGACAAACCGATTCGCTTGCCATTTGACCGAACATAGTGTTCTGAACAGTCTGAACTACGCCCGAACCATGACAGGTAGGACAGGTTGAGAAGGCTGTGCCGTCTTTTGCACCTGTACCATTACAGTAGGTACATTTGTCCTGAGTAGGAATCTTGAGAGTTTTGGTAACACCGGTTGCGATCTCGGCAAGAGTCATTTTGACACGAACGCGGAGGTCGCTACCTTTTTTAACGGAGGGACCACGACGGCGACGACCACCACCGGTAGCGCCACCCCATTGACCAGAGAAGCGTCCACCGAAAATGTCACCGAAGTGTTCAAAAATATCGTCCATAGACATGCCACCCGAACTGTAGTAGCCACCGCCACCACCGGGGAATCCCTGAGCACCCATGTCGTGACCAAACTGGTCGTATTTCTTACGTTTTTCATCATCGCTAAGCACGTCATAAGCCTCGGCTGCCTCTTTAAATTTTTCTTCGGCATCCTTATCATCGGGATTTTTATCGGGGTGATATTTAATGGCAAGCTTACGGTATGCCTTACGTATTTGGTCGGCGGTTGCATTTTTATCAACGCCGAGAACTTCATAATAGTCGCGTTTACTCATCGTGAAATGATTTTTTAGAGGTTACCGGTATTATTGTCCGACAGCTACTTTGGCATGGCGGATGACTTTGTCGTTAAGGGTATAGCCTTTAGAGACAGTGTCGATGACTTTACCTTTCAACGCAGGGTCTTCAACCGGAACCATTGCGATTGCTTCGTGATATTCAGTGTCAAAATCAGCGTCTTTTGTAGGAATTTCTTTAACGCCGTTTTGTTCGAGATATTTGACAAATTTGTTGTAAATCAACTCCATACCTTCTTTGACAGCATCGGCATCGCTTGAATCTTTGATGGCAGCCAAACCGCGTTCAAAGTCGTCAACGATTGGAAGAAGACCTTTCAAAACGCCCTCGGCTGCATTTTTGAGGAGTTCGGAACGTTCACGCACGTTACGTTTGCGGAAGTTGTCAAACTCAGCCATGAGGAATAGGTATTCTTTCTTTTGTTTTTCAAGCTCTTCGTCGCGTTGCTGAAGAAGATTTTTGAGAGATTCAATTTCGTCAACGCCTTCAATTTCAGCGTCTTCAGAAACTTCTTCACCGGGCATAACATCCATTACTTCGGGAGCTTCAGCAGCTTCCTGATGAATGTCGTGTTGTGTTTTATTTGTATCGTCCATATTATCGAGTTTTTATTTTATTATTATCTCATGCAAAAATGTTGCCAAAAATGGAGTTTTCAGCATTTTCTTTTATAATGATAACAATTTTAGGGCGATAACGTTCACTTAAAGAAGCTTAACTTTTTGACAAAATCGGTTGGTGATTGATTTGGCAAAGTCGTCTGCCATTTTGTCATTTTCAAAAAGGGCGAAAACCGATGAGCCTGAACCGCTCATGGCAACATAGATCGGACCTGAATTAATAAGGTGTTGTTTGACGTTGGCAATTTCGGGTCGTTTTTCAAAGACTGATTTTTCAAAGTCGTTAAAAAGAGTTGATTGCCAGTTAGTAACCGATTGGTTGACAAAGTCAGCGAGTGATGACTCACGTTGTTGAGGTGTTACGCCGGCATAGGCTTCAGCTGTTGAAACGCCTTCTGTCGGTTTGACTATCAGGCAGGTTAGATTTTTAAAATCAGGGGTAAGCTGAACGGGGGAGAGGGTAGTGCCTGTCCCGGTGGCCAGCATAGGTTGGTTGTAGATGAAAAAGGGGCAGTCGGCACCAACAGTTGAGGCAATTGACGCCATCTGTTGGTCGGTCAATCCGAGATCAAAGATTGAGTTGAGTCCTTTGATTGTAAAGGCTGCGTCAGATGAGCCGCCACCAAGTCCGGCTCCGTCGGGAATGATTTTTCTAAGATAGATATTGACAGGGAGTTGGCGGTTGACAAACTTTTCGACAGCGTGGAGTGCCTTGATGACAAGGTTTTTTTCGGGAGGGCAATCGACGTGATTACCGGTGACGGTTAATGTTGTCTCACCGTTTGCGGCAGGGACGATTTCGAGTATGTCGGTTAAATCGACCGGCACCATAACTGTTTCGATGTCGTGGTAACCGTCGGGGCGCCGGGCGAGGATATGTAGCCCGAGATTTATTTTACAGTTTGGGAACAGTATCATAAGACCTCAGGAGGTTTTTATTTATTGGTCAACGGAGAGTAGTCGCGTGAATAACGGAGCATCTGGTTAGTGTAGTTTTCATCGTAAGAGACGGTTACGTCAACAAGGTTGCCCGACTTGTCAAAGTGGGGCGTGTAAACGGGGTTTACAAAACCTTTGTAGGGAGCGATTGTCAGATTGGCGTAGCGGTCAAGGACTTCGCGGTGGATTGCGGGGTCTATTTTAACTGCATATTTTTCGACAAGGTCGCGTCCGGCTTCATAGTCACCTTCGCTCTTAATGCGCTGAATTTCACCGAGAAGTTGACCGAAGAGAGTGCGGAGTTTTTCGTAATCGTTAACCTTGACAAATGTTTTGCCATTGATTTTTACGAGTTCAACCACGTTGTCGGCTTTTCCGTGTTCGAGAACCCATTCGGCGATGAGTTTGCGGTTGCGCATGTGGGCTTCTTCAACGTCTTTACCCGTCTCAATTCTAACGAGTTGGGTCATCAATCCGTTGAGGAGATATTTATAATATGAGGCTTTGTAGGCATCGGGATTGTCGAGCAAACCGAGTTCAATCAGTTTGGGGTCGGCAAGATAGTAGAGAGCAAAGAGGTCGGCACGGGTTTCTTCGAGGGTAGAACCGTGAGCCTTCATCGCATCGGGGTCGGTGCCGGGGAGCAAACGACCCGATCCGTGACCGAGACATTCGTGAAGGTCGGTGTGGAGGTTATCGGTAATAAATAGGTATTTGTCAAGAAGATGGCGTGTCGGTTCGTCAATGACAAATTCTTCGTTAAAGCCGTTGCCGTGGCTTGCTTTGTCGTATGCTTCGGTGATGTTTTCGATTGTTACCGATTTAGAGCCGTGAGCGGCACGAATCCAGTCGGCGTTGGGGAGGTTGATACCGATAGGCGTTGCGGGATAAGAGTCACCGGCGAGGATTGCAGCAGTGATAACTTTGGCTGAAACACCTTTTACCTCGGGTTTGCGGAACTGAGGATTAACGGGCGAACGGTCTTCAAACCACTGGGCGTTGTTTGAGAGGACTTCTGTGCGGTGAGAGGCTTCAAGATTTTTGAAGTTGACGATTGATTCCCATGCGCCGGTCATGCCGAGGGGGTCACCGTATGATTCGATAAATCCGTTGATGAAGTCAACTTGAGAGTTGGTGTCATCGACCCATAAAATCGAGTATGTGTCAAAGTCGCGGAGGTCGCCGGTGCGGTAGAATTTGATGAGCGATTCGATTATTTCTTTTTGCTGTTTGTTTTCAGCGTAGGGTAACGCTTTATCGAGATTTTCGATGATGCGGTCGATAGCTGCACCATAAAGTCCCCCTGATTTATATGTCTGCTCAACGAGATTGCCTGATTTGTCGCGGGTGATGCGGGTGTTCAAACCGTATGAAATCGGAGTCAAGGCGGTTGTGTCTTTTTTTGCAGCAAAGTAGTCTTCAACTTCTTTCTGGGTGATGCCTTCGTCATAGAGGTTGCAAGCCGAGGTTAAAATAAGGTCTTGTCCTTCAGCCTGATTTACTCGTTTAGCGAGAGTCTGGGGATTGAAGATGATGTCGGTGAGAACTTCAAGGTTGGCAGGGTGTTTCTCAGCAGGAAGGAGCGCGACCTGAGAGTCGAAGAAGTCACGAGAGAAGTCGGGTGTGAATTTATCCATCGAATAGTGGTGATGTATGCCGTTGCCAAACCAAACCTGTTTGAGGTATTTCTCAAAGGCTTTGAACTGGGTTGAATTGCGGTCACCTTTATAAGATGTGTATATGTTTTCGAGGAGCTGACGAAGCTCAAGGTTGTATTTTCCGTGCTGATCCCAAAGGATGTCGCGTCCGGCAAGAGCGGCTTCGGTCAGGTAGTAAATCAGTTTGCGTTGGTTGGGTGTGAGGTCTTCAAAGCCGGGTACTTGGTAGCGAAGTACCTCGATGTCGGCAAAATTGTCGACTACATAGTTAAAATCGTTATTGTTTTTTGAATTCATCGCTTGTATTGAAAGGAGTGCAGTGCAGAAAGAGATGGTCGCAGTTTTGAATTTATTCATGGGAAATGAGTTGGTTATTCGACATATAGGATGAGTCCCTTGAGGTATTCGCCTTCGGGATGATAGATGTTGACGGGGTGGTCGGCGGGCTGAGTCAACTGGTGAAGGATGCGAACCTTGCGACCGGTTGATGCGGCAGCCGAAAACACAGCAAGTCGGAACTGTTCTTTTGAAACAGCCTGAGAGCATGAGAAGGTGAATAGAATACCCCCTTTTGCAATCTTTTTGAAAGCCATAGCGTTGAGCCGCTGATAACCTCGGAGGGCATTGCGGAGCGCACTGCGATGTTTTGCAAATGCGGGCGGGTCGAGAACGATGAGATCGTAGCTGTCAGACTCCATTGTCTCAAGGAATTTGAAGGCGTCTTCGGCAAAGGCAGTGTGGCGGGTGTCGCCGGGGAAATTGAGGTCGATGTTTCCGCGGGTGAGTGCAACAGCTTTGGCTGATGAATCGACCGAATCGACTTTTACAGCACCGCCTCGCATTGCATAAACCGAAAATCCACCGGTGTAGCAGAACATATTCAGTACACGGCGTCCTTTGGAATAGTGCTGGAGCAATGAGCGGTTATCGCGCTGGTCAACGAAGAATCCGGTTTTTTGACCTTTGAGCCAATCGACGTGGAATTTGAGTCCGTTTTCAACGGCGATGTCGGTTTCGTAAGAGCCGATTATGTAGTCGTTGACAGGATCAATACGGGCTTTGTAGGGGAGGGTTGTCTCTGATTTATAATAGACGTTTTTGATATTGGCGTCGGGGAGGGCTACAAGGCACTCGGTAATAATATGTCGAGCATAGTGCATCCCGGGTGAGTGGGCTTGAACAACGGCTGTCGAGCCATAGATGTCAACGACAAGTCCCGGAAGGAAGTCACCTTCGCCATGAACAAGTCGGTAGGCGTTGTTGTCGGGACGGTCAAGTCCGAGACAACGACGGAGTGCCAATGCCTGAGCCAAACGTGTCTGGTAGAATTCTTTATCGATGACGGTGTCGCCAAAGTCGAGCATGCGCACTGCGATGCTACCGATTTGGAAATGACCTGAGCCGATTATTCGACCGTCATGAGCAGTAACGGAAACGAGGTCGCCCTCTTCGATGCCCTCGGGCATGTGGTTGATTGCGCCTGAGAAAACCCATGGGTGAAAGCGGTCGAGCGATTCTTCTTTACCTCGTTTGAGTGATATTTGGGGATATATTTGAGACATGACGGTAGTGTTATTTTATGAAGAAACGATAGATGTCGTTTGCGTTGGCATAAATGAGGAGGAATACGAGGAATCCGAGACCGATCATCTGGCTGTATTCCAGAACTTTTTCTGACGGTTTGCGGCGGGTACCCATTTCATAGAGAACGAATACGATGTGTCCGCCGTCGAGTGCGGGAATCGGGAGAATGTTCATAAAGGCAAGGATAACTGACAGGAAGGCAGTGATTTGCCAGAATGAGTACCAGCTCCATTTTTCGGGGAAGAGCGCACCGATTGAACCGAACCCACCAACCGACTGGGCTCCGGATTTGGTGAAGAGATATTTCAGTGAGCCAACGTAGGTGACGAGTTGGTTGGTACCGTCTTTGACACCTTTTGGAATGGCGGCAAAGAATGAGTAATCAACGGTTTCAACAGGATAAATCTCGTTGAGAGGAGTGAGCATAAAGCCGAGTTTGCCGTTCTCGTCGGGTGTTGCGTTGACAAGGATTGTTTTGCCGTCGCGTTTGACAGTCAGGGTTACTTCTTTGTTTGCGTTTTCAACGAGTGTGGGCGCAAATTCAGAGTATGAAGGTGTTGAAATTGAGTCGATTGCAATTATTTGGTCGCCCGAAAGGAGTCCGGCTTTTTCGGCAGGCTGATTGAGCATAGTTTCTTTAACGACAACGGGGAGTCGGAATGCCATAAACTGTTTGATTCCGGCATCGTTGAGCTGAAGAATGAAGTTTTCGGGGATTTGAACGTCAACGGTGTCTTTGCCGTTACGAAGGACTGTAATTGATTTTGATTCAAGGGCTTTGAAAAGATTGAAGTCGGCTGAGTTGATTTTCTCGCCATCAACAGCGAGGAGAACGTCTCCGTTTTTGAATCCGGCTTCAATACCGAGATCGCAGAATTCCATACCTGCGTATGCTTTGTCGTAGGGAACATAGGAGTCGCCCCAGTGGATTGCGATGCCTATATAGATTATGATTGCGAGGATGAAGTTGAATAGTACGCCGCCAAACATGACAAAGAAGCGTTGCCAAGCGGGTTTTGAACGGAAATCGGTCGGGTGGACGGGTTCTTCCATCTGTTTTTTATCCATTGACTCGTCAATCATTCCGCCGATTGAAACGTAGCCGCCGAGGGGAATCCAGCCGATGCCGTAAACGGTGTCGCGCCAAGAGGCTTTGCCGGTTTCGTCAAAGCGTTTTTTGACGAGTTTTGCACGTTCGAGGTCTTCTTCTTCGGTTGTGTTACGTTTGAAGAAGCTCCACTTATGGGTCAACGGGTCATAGGTTACGAGCGAAAATTTAGGGTTGAAAAAGAGGTAGAAACGGTCGGCTCTGATTCCGAAAATACGGGCAAAGAGGTAGTGACCAAATTCGTGAATGATAACTAAAAGGCTGAGCGCAACGATTAGCTGAAGTCCTTTAATCAGGATTGATTCCATAATTATTTTGAGATGTTATTTGCTGATTGATTGGATAAATTGAGATGCTTTCTGACGTGCTTCATCGTTGACAGCGACGTAGTCGTTGTAGTCTGGAGTCTGGATGAAGGTTGTTGTGTCGAGTGTTGATATTATCGTGCGATAGATGTCGTTGAAATGTATCTGATTTTTGAGGAACGATGCAACGGCTATTTCGTTGGCAGCATTGATTGTGCAGGCTGCAGTTCCGCCACGTTTGAGGGCATAATGACCGAGAGTGACACAAGGGAAACGGGTCTCGTCGGGTGTCTCAAAGGTGAGATTGGTATATCGTTTGAAATCGAGCGGTGAGTCATCGGTTACTAAACGTGTCTCCTCGCCAATGGCGTAACGGATAGGGAGTTTCATATCGGGTACACCGAGCTGGGCTTTGACTGCACCATCGTGGAAACGAACCATCGAGTGAATGATTGACTGGGGATGGACGATTGCCGAAATGCGTTCGCCGGGAATGTCAAAAAGCCAGTGTGCTTCAATGATCTCAAACGATTTGTTGAGCATTGTTGCCGAGTCGATAGTGATTTTTGAGCCCATTGACCAGTTGGGGTGGTTGAGCGCGTCTTTGACGGTTGCGCGGGCGATTTGTTCGGCAGTAAAAGTGCGGAACGGACCACCTGAGGCGGTGACGATGAGTTCGGTAACGCTGTTTATATCTTCCCCGACAAGGCATTGATAGATAGCGGAATGTTCCGAGTCAACCGGCATTATTTTTATGTTGTTTTTGCGGGCTGCTTCGGTGACAATTTCGCCGGCAACAACGAGGGTCTCTTTGTTGGCGAGTGCTATTTTTTTATGATTGGCAATAGCGTTGAGGGTCGGGGCAAGTCCGCTGTATCCGACAGTCGCGTTGAGCAGGGTGTCGAAGCAGTCAATAGCCATCGCATCGACTACAGCTTGTTGACCACCGGCGGTTTGGATGTCAGTGTCGGCGAGGACTTGTTTTAGTTTGGCGTAATGCTCGGGATTGGCGATAATCGCCATTTTAGGGCGAAATTCCAGAGCCTGAGCGATGAGTGTATCTACATTTTGACCTGCAATCAAAATCTCGGCTTTAAAGCGGTCGGGATATTGGCGAATGACTTCGAGAGCCTGTCGCCCGATAGAGCCGGTTGAACCGAGCAGTGCAATTTTTTTCGTTTGGTAATCCACAGATTATAAATTTCGTTATACAGGTGCAAAT
>JAIDRE010000085.1 GCA_029061925.1 Muribaculaceae bacterium
GGTAAATAGGGTTGCGTCAATCATTTTTTGATAAATGATAACGAAAAGCTGTAAGTATTATATATTTTATGTGTATCAGACATTCTAAGAGAGAGTGATAGAGATGCTGTTGTTGGAGAAAGAGTTTATTTGGAGTTGGTCTATTGACTTGATAGTCAATAAAAATGTGATGAATGGGGTTTATTAGATGGATGTAAGTAAAATAGTGAATATTTTGGGGTTATATGTTTTCAGTGATGAATTTTTCTACAGATATGTTTGTCTTGGTAAATCAAGGCAATTGGTTATTGTGTGAAAATCTGTAGTGATTTAAATTTTTTGCAAAATTATAATTTTGGATTTTAATACAAAATACCTCCCCCGTTTATTAACGCATTTTAACGATTTGAATTACCAATTATTAATTGAATAAACTTTTTGGGATAAATAGATGAGATATCCCAAAAATCTTATGTAAATTTGCACATTATTTATAACACTAAAAAATTAGATATATTATGAATCGACCGGTTAGAGTAAGATTTGCTCCATCTCCAACAGGACCATTACATATTGGCGGTGTTCGTACTGCTCTATACAATTATATTTTTGCGCGCCAGCACAACGGTACAATGATTTTGAGAATCGAGGATACCGACTCTCAGCGTTTTGTTCCCGGTGCCGAAGATTATATTAATGAGGCATTGGCTTGGCTCGGAATCGGGATTGATGAGGGCGTGCGTGAGGGTGGAAAATATGGCCCGTACAAACAAAGTGAACGTCGTGACATATATCGTGAGCATGTAAAACAACTTCTTGATGCAGGTAAAGCATATATTGCCTTTGACACACCTGCCGAACTTGAAGCTGCCCGCAACTCAAGTCCCAACTTCCAGTATGATGCGTCAACCCGTATGTCAATGCGAAACTCGTTAACAATGCCTGCTGACGAAGTTAAGCGTCTGATTGACGAGGGTACTCCCTATGTTGTCCGTTTCCTTATCGAACCTGGACGTGATGTAGAAGTTAACGACTTGATTCGTGGTAAAGTTGTAATTAATTCTTCGATTCTTGATGATAAAGTGCTTTATAAGAGTGCAGATGATCTCCCGACATACCACCTTGCAAACATCGTTGACGACCATCTGATGGAGGTCACCCATGTAATCCGTGGTGAAGAATGGCTCCCGTCAGCTCCGCTTCATGTGCTTTTGTATGAGGCATTTGGATGGCGTGATACAATGCCTGACTTCGTTCACTTGCCATTGTTGCTTAAACCCGACGGTAAGGGCAAACTCAGCAAACGTGACGGTGACCGTCTCGGTTTCCCTGTTTTCCCACTTGAATGGCACGACCCGAAATCAGGTGATATTTCATCGGGATATCGTGAATCGGGATATTTGCCCGAGGCTGTGGTAAACTTCCTCGCTCTTCTTGGCTGGAATCCAGGTGACGACACTGAAATTATGTCAATGGATGAACTTATCTCTAAGTTCTCGCTCGAACATTGTTCACGCGCCGGTGCTAAGTTTGCTTTTGAAAAAGGTAAATGGTTCAATCACACATATCTTCAGAATATGGATGATGCAACCCTTGCTGAGAAATTCAAACCGGTGCTCCGCGAGCATGGCGTTGACCCTGACAAATATTCAGACGAATTTCTCACCAAAATTGTATCGCTCGTTAAAGGACGTATCAATTTCGTTAACGATTTGTGGGATCAGACATCATATTTCTTCGTTGAACCTGAAGAATATGAGGCAAAATCGGTTAAAAAGCGTTGGACTCCCGATATGCCCGGGCACATGGAAGATCTTATCAAAGTTCTTGAATCTATCGATGACTTTTCATCGGCTGCTGCCGAGCCTGTTGTGATCGGCTGGATTGAAAAGAACAATCTCCACATGGGCAACGTTATGAATGCGTTCCGTCTTACAGTTGTCGGTAAATGTGTCGGACCCCACATGTTTGACATCACCGAACTTCTTGGGAAAGAGGAGACAATCCGACGTATCAGAAAAGGTATCGAAAATATTGTTCCCGTAGAATAAACGTTATAGACAGATGAATCCGATTTATAACGGTATTATCGGACTTTATTCGTTTGGAGCCGGAGTGGCTGCTGTTCGTTCTGCCAAAATCAAAAAAATGATTGAAGGTCAGAAGAAGGCAGTTGCAACTCTGTGTGAGAAACTTGCGCCCGGAGATAGACCAATCTGGTTTCATGCCGCATCACTTGGGGAGTTTGAACAGGGACGTCCGATGATTGAGCGTCTGCGCAGAGAAATGCCTGAGCGTAAAATTGTACTTTCGTTCTTCTCCCCGTCGGGCTATGAGGTGCGTAAGAATTACGACAAAGTTGATGCTGTTGTTTATCTTCCGTTCGATAAAAAGAAAGAAGTCGATAAGTTTCTTGATGCACTTAATCCGTCGGTTGCTATATTTATTAAATATGAGATATGGCCCAACTATCTTGAAGCGTTGAGCCAACGAGGTATTCCAGCATATTTAATATCGGCAATTTTCCGCTCTTCTCAGATTTATTTCAAGCCCTACGGCACTATGATGCGTAATGTTTTAAAAACGTTCAAGCATATTTTTGTTCAAGATGAAGATTCGGTAAAATTGTTATCAAATATAAATATTAATAATGTGACGATTGCTGGAGATACACGTTTTGATAGAGTGACCGACGTTATGAAATCGACAGTCGATATCCCCGGAATGTATCAATTTAACAAGGGTAGGGGAGCAGACCTGATTTTTGGAAGCAGTTGGCCCGAAGATGAGCAATATTATATCGAATGGCTTAACAATAATCCCTCAGCTTCATTTATCATTGCACCTCACGAATTTGATGAAGAGCGTCTGAAAAAACTACGCGATTCAATTAATGGAAATGTTGTCTATCTTTCTCAGTATGAGAAAATGTTCGCTAATGACGGTCAGTCGTCCCGTAGCAGTGATCCTGCTCTCATTCGTGGCATTATTGTTGATTCGTTTGGAAAGCTTTCATCGCTATATCGTTTTGGCAGAGTAGCATATATTGGTGGCGGTTTCGGTGTCGGAATCCATAATATAAACGAGGCTGCCGTGTATGGAATGCCAATCGTATTTGGCCCGAAATTCTCTAAATTTAAGGAAGCCCGCGATTTGGTTAAGCGAGAAGGTGCATTTGCTTGTGAGAATAAGGCGGATGTGCATGCAAATCTTTCACGTTTAGCTAACGATGAGTCAGCTCGAAACGAAGCCGGAAAGATTGCCGGAGATTACATTAAAGAAAACATCGGAGCAACCGACCGTATCTTCCCTGAAATCTTCAAATAACAATAAAGCAAATATAAACAAGAAAAGCCACGCAGATGCGTGGCTTTTTTGATGAGGTTCCTAGCAGATTCGAACTGCTGTAAACGGTTTTGCAGACCGGTACCTAACCACTCGGCCAAGGAACCATCGACTAACCTTTTTCGGTTTTGCGATGCAAAGGTAAGGCTTTTATTTCAATCCACCAAATTTTTTTTATAAATCGATATTAAAGTTCGATTTTATGGGGTTCAACTTCGGGATCGTGGGTTGATAAAGAAGCGATGCAATCGGCTGATAAACTTTGCTCTCTCACCCATCGAAGCGATTTAAGCTGGTTGTTGCGGTCGCTGTAGATTCCGGGAAGAACCATTTCACGCCAAGAACGGGTCGAATATGCACTATCTGAAGTTAAAAGAACATATTTGCCTTTGTCGTTTGTGATTTTAACAGCAACCAAACCCTCAGAGTGACCTGGAAGGTTAATTAATTCGACTGAATGGTCGCCAAATAAATCATATGAACGATTAAAGGGCCCTTGATCGCTATTCCATTGAAAAAGCGTCATCGGAACATCTTGCCAAAGCGATGATTGATAGCGAATTCGGTTAGATGTTGATCCGCTCATTGCTGCCTGCATCTCAGCATCCGACACAAGGATGTGGCGGGCGTGTGCTACCTGAGATACACCGCTAACATTCTCGCAGTCAAGGTGTGAGATGATAACATAGTCAATGTCGCTTGCTTTATATCCCATTCCTTGAAGTTGTTCGTCGATTGCCATTCCTTGGGGAAGCAGTCCCTGATTAATACGTGCCAGCATTTTAGACCCAAGAACCATAGCCTGAAGTTTTTTATCAAATTCGCCTGTCGGGCTTATGCGACGATCCCAGCCTGTATCAACGAGTATAAGACCTTTGGGGTGCTCGATAAGATAGCTCGAAACGGGGAGCCATACCCATTGTTCAGTGGGAACGGTCAATCCCATCACTTTCATTTTCTTTGCATTCTTATCGTCGTATGGCACATAAGGAGATACGCATATCATGCCGGTTCTGAGTATATGAATCTTAATCATTGTAGCACATTTAATCATTGTAGCATATATGTTTTACAAATAAAACAATATTTAAACTATTTTAGTTTTCGGCAAACTTTACAATTTTATTATATTTTTCGTCATTTTGCCAATATTTTTTACTCTATTTAGCTTCGTTTTTATGAAAATTTCGTAACTTTGCCGAAAACCAATTATTAAAATGAACAGCAATAGTCTCGTTTCAATTGCCGACCTCTCCAAAGAAGAGATTCTTCACATTCTGGAGCAGACCCGCTATTTTGAGGAACATCCCAATCACAAAATTCTTGACGGTAAAGTTGTTGCTACTCTTTTCTTTGAGCCTTCAACCCGCACCCGTCTCAGTTTTGAAACTGCCGCTAACCGTCTTGGTGCGCGCGTAATCGGGTTCTCTGATAAAGGAACTACAAGTACTTCAAAAGGCGAAACATTAAAAGATACAATCAAGATGGTCAGCAACTATGTTGACCTTATTGTTATGAGACACTACCTCGAAGGTGCGGCTCTGTATGCTACCGAGGTTACTGATATCCCGATCATTAACGCCGGCGACGGTTCAAACCAGCACCCATCTCAAACAATGCTCGACCTGTATTCAATCTATAAGACACAGGGTCGCCTTGAAAATCTGACAATCACAATGGTTGGCGACTTGAAATATGGTCGAACTGTTCACTCGTTGCTTATGGCGATGAGATATTTTAATCCGACATTCAATTTTGTTGCTTGCAATGAGTTGCGTATGCCTGATGAATATATTGATTTCTGCAATAATCACGGAATCAAATATAATGTCAGCCGCGATTTCTCTCCCGAAATTATAAACACAAGCGACATTATTTATATGACGCGAGTTCAGCGTGAGCGTTTCACTGATATAATGGAATATGAAAAGGTCAAGGATCTTTACAACCTTAACAACGCCATGCTCAACGACAGTAAAGAAAACTTGCGCATCCTTCACCCGTTACCTCGTGTAAATGAAATTAATCCTGACGTTGACGATAATCCAAAGGCTTATTACTTCCAACAGGCTCGCAACGGATTGTTCACCCGCCAGGCGCTGATTTGTAATGCGCTCGGAATTGATATACTTAAACAGTAAAAATTGCCATATCAAGATATGAATACTTCAAAAAAAGAACTCGCTGTCGCAGCTCTTCAAAACGGTACGGTTATTGACCACATTCCGTCAGAGATGCTTTTTAAAGCAGTTAAACTTCTTGGCATCGAATCGCTTGGAACTCAGTTGACTATCGGTAATAATCTTGCAAGTAAAAAACTTGGTACAAAAGGAATTATCAAAGTTGCTGATGTTTATTTTCCTGAAGCCGTTCTGAACCGTCTTGCGCTCATTGCCCCTGATGCCGTAGTGAATATTATTCGCGATTTTGATGTGGTAGAGAAATTGCGTGTAAGCTTGCCCGAAACTATCGTAGGTATCGTTCGTTGTGATAATCCTAAGTGTATTTCAAACAATGAACCGATGGCTACACGTTTCCACTTGATTGACCGTGCAAATGGCGAATTACGTTGCCACTATTGCGGACATTCAGTCAATACTTCTGACGCAACAATCATCTGATTGATATGAAGCAGAGCTGGCGTCCCGGTAATATGGTTTATCCGCTTCCGGCGGTAATCGTTACCTGCGGTGATTCGGTTGAGAACAGCAATATGTTGACTGTTGCTTGGGCTGGAACCATCTGCTCAGACTCGGCTATGTGTTCAATATCAGTTCGTCCCGAACGATTCAGCCACCATCTCATCAAAGAGAACATGGAATTCACCATAAACCTTACAACTGTCGATATGGCATATGCGACAGATTGGGTTGGTGTTAAGTCGGGACGTGATTTCAATAAATGGACCGAGACCGGGTTGACTCCTTGTCAAGGTCAAACAGTTAAATGCCCATGCATCGAACAGTCTCCGATTTCGATTGAGTGTAAAGTCGAGTCGATAATATCGCTTGGATCGCATGATATGTTTATCGCCCGAATCTCAAATGTGTTGGCTGACGAACGCTATATCGAACCCGAAACCGGAAGATTTAATCTTGAAAAAGCGCGACTTATTGCCTACTCTCATGGTCAATATTATGCGCTTGGCGAGAATCTCGGTCATTTTGGATGGAGTGTAAAGAAACATTAAAACTTAAAATAATGGAAAGAGACAAAGTAATTTTTGACATCATTCAGCGTGAACATGAACGCCAGAAAAAAGGTATCGAACTTATTGCATCTGAAAACTTTGTAAGTGACCAGGTTATGCAGGCTATGGGTTCTTGCCTTACTAACAAATATGCTGAAGGATATCCCGGACATCGTTATTACGGCGGATGCCAAGTCGTTGATGAGGCTGAAACCGTTGCTATCGAACGAGTAAAAAAACTTTTTGGTGCAGAATATGCCAATGTTCAACCCCACTCGGGTGCTCAGGCAAATATGGCTGTATTTATGACTGTGCTTAATCCCGGCGATAAATTCCTCGGTCTTAACCTTTCTCACGGCGGTCACCTTTCACACGGAAGTCCTGTTAACTTCTCAGGTTTGATGTTTAACGCTCTCGAATACAACGTTAAAGAAGACACCGGAACAGTTGACTATGACCAGATGGAAGAAGTTGCTCGTCGCGAACGTCCTAAATTGATCGTTGGCGGCGCAAGTGCCTACACTCGTGAATGGGATTATGCCCGTATGCGTCGTCTTGCCGACGAAATCGGTGCAATTCTTATGATTGATATGGCTCACCCAGCAGGTCTCATTGCTGCAGGCTTGCTTGACAATCCCGTGAAATATGCCCACATTGTAACTTCGACAACTCATAAAACACTTCGTGGACCCCGTGGCGGTCTTATCCTTCTTGGCAAAGACTTTGAAAATCCATTCGGAAAAGTTACCAAGAAAGGTGAAGTGCGCATGATGTCATCTCTCATCGACTCAGCTGTGTTCCCGGGTGTTCAAGGTGGACCTCTCGAACATGTTATTGCAGCTAAAGCTGTTGCATTTGGTGAAGCTTTGACTCCTTCGTTCAAAGAATATCAGCAGCAGGTTAAGGCTAATGCTGCTGAAATGGCTAAAGCTCTTGTTGACAAAGGTTACAAAATCGTATCTGGCGGTACTGATAACCATTGTATTCTTGTTGACCTTCGCACTAAATATCCCGAACTCACAGGTAAAGTTGCCGAGAAAGTTCTCGTTGACGCTGATATTACAGCTAACAAAAATATGGTGCCTTTTGATAACCGTTCTCCGTTCCAGACATCAGGTATTCGTCTCGGAACACCTGCAATCACAACTCGTGGAGCTAAGACCGAGTTGATGGGTGAGATTGTAGAGATGATTGATACAGTTCTTGCTAACCCCGAAAACGAGAAGCTTATTGCGTCAGTTCGTGAGAAAGTAAACAAAACTATGGCAGATTATCCGATCTTTGCATATTAATTTTAATCAGTTTTATATTTTAATCCCATATTGCCTTTGGTGATATGGGATTTTTTGTGCCATTTTTCTCTTAAATTGGTATAAAGG
>JAIDRE010000086.1 GCA_029061925.1 Muribaculaceae bacterium
ATTCACAACTGTTTCTCGTGGTGGCATTCGTCTTTAATGTTGTGATTACAGATACAAAGTTACAAAAAATGAAAGCAATTCACAACTCTTGAACGGTGTAAACGGGCATTTGTGCAGTTGTGATTACAGATACAAAGTTACAAAAAATGAAAGCAATTCACAACGCAATTTTATTTTGCAAAATGCGAAATTAGTTGTGATTACAGATACAAAGTTACAAAAAATGAAAGCAATTCACAACACATTCCATTTAAATATAAATACGATGCAAGTTGTGATTACAGATACAAAGTTACAAAAAATGAAAGCAATTCACAACCGTATTGACAGCAGACCTTTTATACGGAGCGTTGTGATTACAGATACAAAGTTACAAAAAATGAAAGCAATTCACAACACATCCACCGGGAGGCTCTTTTTGAGCTTAGTTGTGATTACAGATACAAAGTTACAAAAAATGAAAGCAATTCACAACCAGCGCTGTTGAGTTCATAAGCGACGCAATGTTGTGATTACAGATACAAAGTTACAAAAAATGAAAGCAATTCACAACAATACCAAAATGAATTCAATCTCGACCAATGTTGTGATTACAGATACAAAGTTACAAAAAATGAAAGCAATTCACAACTCTTGTTTCGACAAAATTTCATTTTCCAACGTTGTGATTACAGATACAAAGTTACAAAAAACATTAATTGTATAAATTAATTGCTATAAAAAAGAAAAAGAGGGGCGCTCACGCGTGCCTCTCTCTCCATTCATCACATTATGCTTACAATTAAGTGCTATTTGTCTTTTTAGAGATGTATATTTGTTTTGTATTCGTTCGATTAATAACGACTCTCGACGATGTCCCAGTCAACGATGTCGAAGAGACGACGCAGGTAGTCGGCTCGACGGTTCTGGTAGTCGAGGTAGTAGGCGTGTTCCCAAACGTCAAAGACAAGAATCGGGGTGAGTCCTTCGGTCAAGGGGTTACCTGCATTGCTACGTGGCAGAATGAATAGTTTGCCGGCTTCGTCGCGGGCAAGCCATACCCAGCCTGATCCGAAAATCTTGGTGCCTTCTTCGACAAATTTGTCTTTGAAGCTTTCAAATGAGCCGAATTGCTCTTTGATTGCTTGTCCGAGTTCGCCTGACGGTTCGCCTCCGCCATCGGGAGAGAATGAGAAGAAGTAAAATATGTGGTTCCAAGCCTGAGATGCATTGTTGAACAATGGACCTTCGGCCCGGCGGATTATATCTTCGAGTTCGTCATCTTCAAACTCTGTTCCTTTGATGAGGTTGTTGAGGTTGTCGATGTATGCTTTTTCGTGTTTACCATAATGGTAATCGATTGTCTCGCTTGAAATGACGGGCTGTAGTGCGTCGTTGGCATAGGGGAGTTTAGGTTGAGTGTAAATCATATCTTTATGGATTCTGGTTATGTTAGTTTCTTTATTTTTGTTATCCCTGTTTGGGTTTGTTTATCTGTAAAACGCTGTGAGGGCGATTTGGTTCGTTTTATTTCTGTTTTTTAACATTAGGAGGGAGAATAATTCATAATGTACAATTCTTTACCAATGGCAAAGCGCCAAAGGCGATAACATAGTGCATAGTTTCGGTTCAACATCTTCGACGTTGGAGAGATCGGATCACTGTTATTAGCTCAGCCAAGGCTCTTCGAGCCATGACTGAGTTAGCTAAGTTCTTCGTTTTCAACGAAGCAAAAGTTGGAAGATGCTGATTCAGGCGGATGCTCCAGGGAGCATCCTTACAACGAGCCGGAGTGGTGGACATATGAGCCGAGTGTTAACGACAATTATTCATAACTATGTAAAAAAAAAGGAGCCGTGCCATCACGGCACAGCTCCTTGGGGATTTTCGTTATGAAAATATAAGTGGGTGGGATTGATTATTCGTTGCTTTTCTCAACGGCTGCAACCTCGGGATCAACACCCCACTGTTGCTGAGCAAGGCGGCGGTAGTTGTTGTAGCGCCACTGAGCGTTAGCTTTTGCAGCAGCGAAGAGTTCGGCTGCTTCGGCGGGATATTGTTTGAGAACGGTTGCATAGCGGACTTCGCCTTTGAGGAAGTCGTCAAATTTAGACCAATCGGGCTCTTTAGAGTCGAGGGTGAAGGGGTTCTTGCCTTCGGCTTCGAGAGCGGGGTTGTAGCGCCAGAGGTGCCAGTAGCCACATTCAACTGC
>JAIDRE010000087.1 GCA_029061925.1 Muribaculaceae bacterium
ACCAAATTCAATGCAAAAATATATATATTTTTTCTCTCTACAAAATTTTCCTTTATATTTTAATATAAAACCCCGATTTTATTTTACTTTTCCGGGATTTTTAGCGATAAATTCTTTCCATGATTTACATGTACCCACTGATGTTGTCGGGCGTGAAGATTCATAAAAATGACATAGAGCCGCACCCAAAGCGTCAGTTGCGTCGAGTTCGGGTAAAATTGATTCATTAGGAATCGAAAGTATTCGTTTCAACATTTCACAAACCTGCTCTTTTGAGGCTCCACCATTACCTGTTATAGCCACCTTAATTTTTCGAGGTTCATATTCATGTATGGGTACATCACGTGACAATGCTGCAGCAATCGCAACACCCTGAGCACGACCAAGTTTCAACATCGACTGTACATTCTTACCAAAGAAAGGAGCCTCAATTGCCATTTCATCGGGAAGATACTGTTCTACAAGACCTTGCACACGGTCATAGATGCGACGCAGGCGCATATAGTGATCCTCCATTTTTGACAGCCTGATTACACCCATAGCAATCATCGATGGCTTCTTACCCTTGACGCCAAGAATACCATAACCCATAACATTTGTTCCGGGGTCAATACCGATGATTATTCGGTCCCATTCCCTGAGTGGAGTTTCGTTCATTCAACCACCTCCATAAATGTTGAGAAGAATACAATCCGCTGACCAAAACGACGGCTTAAAACAGCTTTAAGACCTGACGCTTCACGATCGTGCCAATCTGTTGCAGCTTCAAGATCATCTGTTTCAAGATGAACCGCATAGCCAACCACTCCGGGCTCTGTCTCGGTAAGAATACGAGCCACAATCGGGTTAGTAAAACAAGAGCATGACAATGCTACTTTTATATAGTCATTTTTCACCCATTCGAGAAATGCGTCAGTAATAGAAGCTTCCATGTGAAAAGAGGTGTTTAAAATATATCGTTTCATTATTATTTTTTTATCTTAAGAAAATCACTATCCAAGAGAGAACACCGCTTATTAACGTTGCAACGAACCAGTTACGGGCATTTATCGAAGCTCTACGGGCATCGTCAAAACGACGCTCGTCATATAGTCTGTTAACTTTTGAACCATACACTATTGAAATGATTCCCAATAGATTACAGCAGAGAATTGTCACGACAATTGCCTCAGCAAGATAATTGTTAGGTCGTAACGGCTGATAGCGGCCATCCACGCCATATTCTTCTGAATTTACACGTGCTTCACAGACTGTCGAGTCAACATTTGGGCGATTAAATTTTGCAGCGTCAAATGGCGGAGGGGTAACATCCATGCTGACAATAGACATCACTTCGGGAAAATTTCGAGCCTCTTTCCAATCGGGACTTCCCGGAACCCAAATAAAAGTATCGGGGCCAATCGAATAGAGGCGCAGTTCATCGAGCTCCAATGGTCCGACAGGCTTGTTATCGCGGGCTATATAGTATTTCATTGTTTCAACGCTTTTTGATATTTTAGGAAACGTCTCGCAAAACCAAAATGACGTTTTAGCGTCGGGAATAAACCATAGTAATAGCTCATTATCCTGAAACGTTCAATCAGCGATTTTCGACGGTTGGCGGTTGTGATTCCTTCTAAAAGATAATCGATTAAAGTTGAACCGGTATATGCCACCCGGCGAGCATGCTGCAGACATTGAATACACCAGTCAAAGTCAGCCGAAAAGCGATACCCGGTATTAAATAACGGAGCTATACGGCGAAGAGCTACAAATGCCTGATGGCATACCACCATACCTTCACGGAATGAGTCGAGCGTCAGATGTTCAGGTGCTATCAAATGGCGATCGGCAATCTTTTTGCGTGACATATCGACAATATCTGTTTGTCCGTAAACAACTCCCGGTGTATCGTCATGATCAGCCGCATCAAAAATCTCCTGAAGAGAGTTTTCAGAATGTAAAGAGTCTCCGGCATTTAAAAACATCACATACTTGCCCTTTGCCTCGCCAAGTCCCTTATTCATTGCATAATACAATCCTTTATCAGGGCTGCTGAATATGCGGGCACTCTTTATGTCGGCTTGCTCTACTATATCAAGAGTGTTGTCGGTTGAAGCTCCATCCATGAGTATAAACTCATAGTCGGTAAACGTTTGTTTTTTAATACTTTCAAGAGTTGGTCCGACGGTCGTTGCCGCGTTATAAGTCACGGTGATGATCGAGATGAATGGAGTGCTCATTTATCGGGCTTGTAATGAATTTTGAAATGTTAATTTTAGTATTTGCAAAGTTAAGAAAAATTGTCGAAATAAAAAACATCAAATAAAAAATGCCGCGCCAATTAAATTGACACAGCATCTGAAATCAAAGTAGCGAATTCGGGATTCGAACCCGAGTTTCCGCCGTGAGAGGGCGGCGTGCTAGGCCTCTACACTAAATCGCCAAGCATCGTTACTTTATTTTTACTCGGCAAAGTTACACGTTTTTTTTCATTCTCACAATAGAAAAAGCCAAATTTTTGAGTTAAATTTGATTGCATATACATATTTAGAATAAATAAGAGTAATTTTATGGAAATTCTTACTACCTTTGCACTGTAAATAGTCAAACAAATCAAAAAGATAGTAATGTTAAAAGCTATTTCTAAAATATTGATGACCTGCGGAATTGCTATGACAACATTCATGCAGGTCTGTGCGCTCGATCTTCCGGTGAAACATATCAACGGCAGAGCCTTCTACTATTATCGAGTTGATAAGAAAGACCGCGCATTTAGCCTTGCTGAAAGACTTGGCATCAAGGTATCGGACATCGGCAAATATAACCCTCAGGCTAAAGACGGACTTCAATCAGGGATGATGCTAACATTCCCTGTTACAATTGATGCCAAAGTGGTTAACGGTTATTTAACAACTACCTATACCCCGAGTAAAGACGAAACTGTTTATGGTCTTGCCAAACGATTTGATATCCCTGTTGAACGAATAATCGCATTCAATCCTCAGGCTGCTCAGTCAATTCAAAATACAACCCTGATCATTCCACTTCAGCCAACGTCTGATATTGCAATTGAACCGACTCCCGTAAAATCGGCTCAGCCATCACAAATTGTTACCAATGAAGATGATGAAGATATTGACAACATTCCGGCTCAGGAGCCCGATGAATCCCTCACTCAGATTCGCACATATACTATTGCAAAGGGTGAGACTCTCTCAAAAATAGCACGTGAAAACGACATCTCGGTTCAGGATATCCTGGCAATGAACCCCAAGCTGGACCCTCACAAATATCAAGCCGGTGAACGCATCCTGCTTCCTCCTATAATAAATCTTGACGAACCCGAAGTTGCCGTTACAGCACCTCAGCCTATACAGCAACAGCCGGTTTATCAACCGCCCATCCCTGTTCAACAACCTCAGACCGTTGTCGTGGATGAAACGCCGGAATATCCTGTTGAAGAGGAAATTGCGTTTGAACCTGTTGAAAAGACAAGCGCACTTTCAATCGGCATTATGTTCCCGTTTATGCTGAACGAAGAGGAGGAATCTAAAAGCGCCAAACTCTTTACCGAGTTTTATCGTGGCTTCCTTCTCGCAGCAAAAGAACTTAGCCAGTTAGGTCATCCGATTAAGATATATGCCTACGACACAAGCGCATCGATCGATTCGGTAACCCGTATTCTCAATCGTGTAACTCGTGACTCTATCAACATTTTTGTAGGTCCTGACGACCAGACAGCCTTAACTCGCATCGGTAGATTTGCCGCAGCTAACAATGGTTATGTATTGAATTTGTTTGCCGTTAAAGACGACTCTTACAAGTATATGCCGTCAATGATTCAAGCAAATATTCCTCACGACTACATGTATGACAAAGCAATCAAGGGCTTTATCGAAAAATACAAAGGTACGACACCTGTTTTCCTTTCGAGAACAGATGGCAACAACGATAAAATCGAGTTTGTCAACAAACTGAAATCAGAACTCAAGAAAAAAGGAGTCACACCTGTTGACTTGACTTTTGACGGCTCTCTCTCAAGTGAGAAATTAGAAGAGCTAAGTCTCGAAAAGTCATATGTATTCATCCCGATTAGCGGTAATGCAAGCGAATTCACCAAGTTTGCTCCGGCACTGAACTCATTCCGTAAAAAGATGACAAACCCCGACAAATTTGCATTGTTCGGTTATCCCGAATGGGTTATGTTCCGCAACGAACGTCTTGACTATCTGCATGCCCTCAACACTACCATATACAGCCGATTCTTCACTTCGACCGACTCCCCTCTTGCCGACCGAATTTCGACACAATACAGCGACCAGTTTGGTACAGATATGCTTGAAGCGGTTCCCTCGCAAGGACTCTTAGGATATGACACCGCTATATTCCTTATCAAGTCACTCCGTAACAATGAAGGCAACTTCGCTGAAAGCTCAATGGCATACGACGGCATTCAGAGCGGATTTGACCTCAGTCAACCTGCCGGAGTGAAAGGTTTGGTTAACCTCAACCTCTATTTCATAACCTTCGGACCTCGAAGAACAACGACAAAAGTACAGCTTTGAAATGAAATATTTTGTCGCTATATTAATCTCGGTAGTCGCGCTTTTTGCGCCACATAAAGCACTGTCACAAAACCACTATATATCGCATGTTCATGTCGGTTTGCATGGTGGCGTGGCAATGTCGCGCACGACCTTCTCTCCGTCAGTCAAACAAAAGATGTTGAACGACTACACCTTTGGCGTTGCCGCTCGTTATGCCGAGGAACGCCATGTAGGGCTAATGGGCGAGATAAACGTGACACGTCGTGGATGGTGCGAAAACTTTGAAGGTACGCCCCTGAAATATTCACGAGCGTTGACCTATATTGAATTGCCAATCATGACTCACATATTTTTCGGTCCACGTAACTTTCAGTTTTTCTTCAATCTGGGTCCGCAGATATGTTATATGATTTCAAGCTCGATAGACAGTAATTTTGACTATAAAGACCCCTCAAAAGTCGATGGTTTCCCGTCAAGCCGACGCATGACCGAACAGATGTCAATGGAAATTAAGAACCGTTTTGACTACGGTATATGCGCTTCGTTTGGTCTTGAACCGTTGATTGGACGACGTAACTCAATCACACTCGAAGCACGCTATTATTTTGGTCTCGGCAACATTTTTGGCGCCGCAAAAAAAGATGTGTTCAGCGCATCTCGCGGAATGGCTATTACAGTCACTCTCGGCTATTATTTCCGTCTTAAATAACCTTTTAACCTCATGAAAAATATCATCTTGAGCGGATTACTCGCTATTATCGTTTGTATCCCCGCTAATCTTTCAGCACAGACAGTTAAAGTGATGACCTACAACGTTCATAACGGAATTGGCCTCGATAAGAAGCGCGACCATGCCCGGATCGCCGACATTATATCTCACGAAAAACCTGATTTTGTCGGTATTCAAGAGGTTGACAGTATGACAAACCGAAGCGGCAATATGTTTGTTCTTGGTGATATTGCTCAGCAAGCCGATATGGAGCCAACTTTTGCTCCGGCAATTACCTGGGACGGCGGAATTTATGGAATAGGCTTATTATCAAAGGTAAAACCAAATAGAGTTCAACGCATTGAACTCCCCGGCAAAGAGGAAAAACGAACAATGTTGATTACTGATTTTGACAACTACACAGTCATCAACACTCATCTGTCGCTAACGCCTGATGATGCACTTGAATCAGTCAAAATCATCCACGATATTTTGCCGACGCTCGGTTCTAAACCTGTATTTTTAATGGGCGATCTCAACTCACTCCCTAATTCGCCGGTAATCAAAGCCCTTCAAAACGATTTCAACATCGTAAGTCCCGAAAACACACCGACTTTCCCGGCTAATAATCCGACCGAACGCATTGATTATATAATGATTTCAAAAGGTCACAATTTTAATATAATCCGTGCCGAAGTCATTAGCGACACGATTGCATCAGACCATCGTCCGGTTATCGTCGAGATATCACCAACTAAATAGGGAGATTATTGTCAGAATTACAATGGCAACAAACCCGACTCGTTCATAAGCGGTCAACAACTGGTAGTTTTCGTTGCGGTGATCGCGCCATGCCTGATAGTAAAATATGAATCCGGCGAGGTAGAACAATGATGTTTTCATAAACAAATCAAGTCCGCCGGCATAAATCATCCATGCACAAAACAGCGTGCAGAAAATCGCAATAATACGACTCTTCAATATAATTTTTCGATCATTTGTGTAAAGTCCGTTGGGTCGCAATGATATTTTCCAAAGAAACATTCCGCTTACAAGATAAGCCGGCAAAATCATCATACCAGTAATACTGATTGCTGCCAGATAAACATCCTCGTTCATTGTCACCAACAACAAGAACAGTTGCATGATAATGCTTGAAATGAATAGTCCGTAAGCAGGCATATCGTGACGGTTTAGTTGCAAAAATTTCTTGGGAAAAATTCCAACTTTAGCTGCCGTATAGGGGACTTCGCCACAGACCAGACTCCATGCAATCCAGCCTCCAAGCAAGCAAATTACAATTGATGCCATTACAATATAATAAGCCCAATCGCCACATATATAACGAAGAACATATGCAACCGACGGGTCTTTGAGGTTAGCCAACTCAGGTTGGGTCATAACACCAAAGCAAAATACCGAAATCAAAACATAAAGTGACCATGACGCAAGAAAGCCTGTCACACCTGCCCGACCAATGTCCTTACTGCGCTTTGCGCGACCCGACATCATCACAGCACCTTCAATTCCGATAAAACACCATAGGGTCACAAGCATCGTACTCTTAACCTGGCCGACAAAACCGCCGAGGTCATTCAATCGTCCCCAGAAATCATAGCTGAACATGCCGAGTTTTGTGTTAACCACAAGCAGGACTATGATGAGCAATATCGCCATTACTTTTATAATCGAAAGAGCAATTGTCAATGCTCGTGCAGTTCTCATTCCACATATAACAATAAAATAGATAGACCATATCAGAACTGATCCGAATATCACAGTTGCCCAACCATGATTTAACAACTCGGGGAAGAAGGTTCCGAACGTATCGTTAAGCATCACGGCATACGCTACATTTGCGAAACAAGTGCAAAACCAATAGCCTAACGCGACATTGAAACCGACATAACGTCCGTATCCGTCACGGGCATACTGATAAATTCCCGAATCGTATTCGGGATGTCGGTCGGAAAGAATTTTGAATGTGGCGACCAACAATAATATTCCGGCAGCCGTAATCACCCAAGATGCGATAACCGCTCCGAGACCGGCTTCGTGAGCCATGTTTTGCGGAATATTGAATATGCCGGCACCAACAACCATTCCGAATACGAGTGCCGTAAGTCCTATAAATCCAAGTTTTACAGGGACTTGCTGTTCTATTTTATTTTCTTTCATGAAATGTGATAATGCGAATTATTTTTACATCTGCACGCTGTTCCCGAACGGGAATAGGGCGAGTTTCATCAATTTAAAATGTTGTAATCCAAACGGAATACCTATAATCGTTATGCAAAATACCAAGCCGAGTCCGAGATGAGTAAGCGCAATTCCAAATCCACCTACAAACCACCATATCACATTCATTAAACCGGCAAGACATCCCGATGGCCATCCATCATCGACAATATTCGTTCCAAAAGGCCATAGTGCAAGCATCGCCAGCTTTAGAGTCTGAAGTCCGAACGGGATACCGATTATAGTTATCATCATAGCGATAC
>JAIDRE010000088.1 GCA_029061925.1 Muribaculaceae bacterium
GGCCTTGATTCCTGCCCGATTCGTAACGTCCTAGCCCGATTTTCCGGCAAATGGTCTATGCTGATTCTCTGTGTACTTGCCGAGAATCCCGCCACCCGTTTTAATGAGATTGGCAAAGCAATTCCCGACCTTTCGCCCAAAGTTCTCTCCGATACCCTTAAAAATCTTGAGCGCGACGGACTCATTTCCCGTCACCTTTACGCCGAAATTCCACCCCGGGTCGAATATTCCCTCACCCCCCTTGGCAAAACCCTCATGCCCCACCTTGAAAACCTCATCGGATGGGCAATAGACAATTTTGATGCAATCCCAAGAGGGGAGTGATATTCACAATAAACAAAAAAGGCTACCGAATTGTCGATAGCCTTTTTGTTACATTTCATTCGTGATCCGGTTGGGAGTCTTTCTGCGAAAGCGCTTTGCGGTTACGAACCCTTGGGTTCTCATCCCAACGTATCTCTCATTTCATTCGTGATCCGGTTGGGAGTCTTTCTGCGAAAGCGCTTCGCGGTTACGAACCCTTGGGTTCTCATCCCAACGTATCTCTCATTTCATTCGTGATCCGGTTGGGATTCGAACCCAAGACCCACAGCTTAGAAGGCTGTTGCTCTATCCAGCTGAGCTACCGGACCATCCTTCGGAATTCATTTTTACTGAATTCCGGCTGCAAAGTTACGAAAAAATTTCTAAACTTTTGCAGGTCAATTTAATGTTTTTGTAATCGTATGATTTGATGAACATTATTCTTCGAATCCTTCGTTAAGGAAAGGAACTGGACCATATTCGTTGGGATATGGCATACTCGGTTTGATATACCAGACAATGAGGATGATTGTTCCTACAACAGGAATAAGTGAAAGGAAAATCCACCATCCGCTTTTATCGATGTCGTGAAGACGACGAACAGCAAGTCCGAGTCCGGGGAGGAAGAATGCTAGTGAAACAATTGCTTTAACAATTGTACCGGTGGTGTCAGTTCCAAAAATAATATTGAGTGCAACTACAACGATAAACTGGAAAAGGCAGAACCACCAGTATTCTGAACGTGATGCACGGCCGTTAAAGTTGCAATAGTTTATTGTGAGGGCACGTTTGATTGCCTCAACAAAATCTACTTGACGCTGATACATAATTTTATATTTTAGTTTGTTAAACTGTTAGTCTTCAAGTTTGTGGATAACAATACCTGAACGGAGTTTAGGCTCAAACCATGTTGTTTTCGGGGGCATGATGTTGCCGGTATCGGCAATATTGATGAGCTGATCCATTGATACGGGATAAAGGGCAAGCGCCATTTTCATTTCTCCATTATCGACACGGCGTTTCAGCTCGCCAAGTCCGCGGATACCACCGACAAAGTCGATACGTTTGTCAGAGCGGAGGTCGGTGATGCCAAGAATGTCTCTGAGGATAAGGTCTGACGAAATTGTAACGTCGAGCACACCGATCGGGTCAGCGTCGTTGTAGCGACCTTCGCGGGCGGTTAGTGAATACCATTGACCGTCAAGATAGAGCGAGAAGTTGTGCAACTTGGCTGGAGTATAGATGTCTTTGCCTTTGGGCTCAACAATGAAATTATCTTCAATCTTTTTCAGGAACTCAGCCGGAGTCAAGCCGTTAAGGTCTTTAACGACACGGTTGTAGTCGATGATTTTGAGGTGAGATGCGGGGAACGCAACGGCGAGGAAGTAGTTGTATTCTTCGTTACCGGTGTGGTTGGGATTTGCCTTAGCTTTTTCGTTACCGACAAGAGCCGCAGCGGCGGTACGGTGGTGACCATCGGCAATATAGAGGTAAGGAATCTTGGCAAATTCTTCGGTGATTGTTTTAATCATCTTGTCGTCATCGATAACCCAGAAATGGTGACCAAAACCGTCTTCGGCGGTGAAGTCATATTCGGGTTTATTTTTAGTGACAGTCTTGATAATTTCTTCAAGAACGGGGTTATCGGGGAAGGCGAAGAACACAGGCTCGATATTGGCGTTGTTGCAACGAACGTGTTTCATGCGGTCTTCCTCTTTGTCGCGACGGGTAAGCTCATGTTTCTTAATGCGCTCGTTCATGTAGTCGTCAACATTGGCAGCGATAACGATGCCATATTGAGTGCGACCGTCCATTGTCTGGGCATAGATATAATAATGTTCCTTGTCGTCCTGAACAAGCCAGCCTTTTTGTTGAAAAGCGTTGAAGTTTTCAACTGCCTTGTCATAGACTTTGGGATCATGCTCATCGGTTCCCGGTTCAAAGTCGATTTCGGGTTTGATGATGTGGTAGAGAGACTTGGGGTTACCCTCAGCTTCTTTGCGAGCCTCTTCAGAGTTTAAAACGTCGTAGGGGCGTGACGCAACTTCGGTGATAAATTCTTTTGGCGGACGAACACCGCGGAAAGGTTTAACTTTTGCCATGGTAAAAAAATGATTAATAGTGATTTAGGTTAACGTTATTTTCTCACGATTGTTTGCTCGCGGTCGGGACCGACTGACACGATTGTAATCGGAGTGTTAAGTTCTTTTTCAAGGAATTTGATATAGTTGACAAATGCTTCAGGGAATTGGTCTTCTGACTTGATTTTAGTCATGTCGGTTTTCCAGCCCGGCATTGTTTTATAGACAGGTTTGATTTCGATATCGTCAACGTCAAACGGGAAACGGTCGGTTATTTTGCCATCGATTTCGTATGCCACACAAGCTTTGATTTCGTCAAACGTATCGAGGACGTCGCTCTTCATCATGATGAGCTGGGTGACGCCGTTAAGCATGATTGCATATTTGAGTGCAACGAGGTCAATCCATCCACAACGGCGTTCACGACCGGTAACAGCACCATATTCGTGACCAATGTCGCGGATTTTTTTGCCGGTCTCGTCAAAAAGTTCGGTAGGAAACGGACCTGAACCGACACGGGTGCAGTAGGCTTTGAAAATTCCGAATACTTCGCCGATGCGGTTGGGAGCTACGCCGAGACCCGAGCATGCGCCGGCACAGATTGTGTTGCTCGAAGTTACGAAAGGATATGAACCGAAGTCAACGTCAAGCATTGTGCCTTGAGCCCCTTCGCAAAGAACCGACTTATTGTTGTTCAGGTAGTTGTTGATTTCATACTCGCTGTCAATGATGTCAAATTGGCGAAGATAGTTGAGCGAGTCGAGCCATTTTTCTTCAAGTTCGCTGAAGTCGGGATTTTCGCCCATCTGTTTCAATCGATTAACGTGGAGGTCGCGAGCTTTGGCATATTTCTTTTCAAAGTCGTTGAAAATGTCGCCGACTCTCAAGCCGTTACGGCTGATTTTATCAGTGTAGGTCGGACCGATACCTTTACCGGTTGTTCCGATTTTTGCGTCCCCTTTGGCACGTGCGTTAGCCGCATCGAGCAAACGGTGGGTTGTTAG
>JAIDRE010000089.1 GCA_029061925.1 Muribaculaceae bacterium
GATGGTGCCATAGCTCAGTTGGTAGAGCAAAGGACTGAAAATCCTTGTGTCCCCGGTTCGATTCCTGGTGGCACCACGAACCTAAAACAAAGGTAATGATAAAACGCTGAATATCAAGGATATTCAGCGTTTTTCACGTTTTAGGGGTAACGCAGAATGCGGAATAATGATGAATGCTGCGGTGTAAATCCAGCATATCTTCATTTTCTTATGGAGTCCGCCCTATCACTCTGCAATATAGTATTGATACTCTATATTTTACATCATTTTGGTCTGCTTTTACACCTGTCAATGAAGCTCACAAAAAAGTAGTTGAAACTTTGGCATACGTTTGCACCCAAGCCGGCGCAATGCCCGTTCTACCCTCTCGATTAACCGAATAATCTCTGTCAATCAATTCTGACTACATCATAGAAGTTTAGTGATAAACTTTCATGGTGCAATTCTTTTGCATCCCTGATAACAATGAACCAAAGAGGGGTTGAGCCGTTATACTTTTGATGACAATATCGTCATTACAACCCTTAAAATATAAAAGACATGTTGAACACTGATTACAAGTTCGGCGAGGTACACAATACCGCCGCACAAATTGAAGCAGGGAATGACAAAGTACATTTCAAACAAATTTTTAACAACAATAACGGCGGAGTTGCTCTCGTAGCATTTAAAGCCGGTCAAAAACTTGAAACGCATATCGCTCCGGCTGAACTGATGGTAAACGTCCTCGAAGGCGAAATCGAATTTACTATGCTCGACAAAGTTAACACCATCAAAGCCGGTGAATTCATGCTTATGGGAGCCGATGTTCCCCATAGCATAGTCGCTAAAACCGACGCTAAAATGATGCTTGTAAAAGTAATGCCCTAAAACATGGCAACAACAGCTGTAAGCAAAGATGGGGAAATTTTATGGATAAATTATAATCTCACCCTTATATTATAGGATATTAAAACATTTCGCCAATATTCTTTGTTATAATTATACAAATTAAGTGCTTAACTAATAAAACTTATTGTATAATGGCAGAATCAAAATATAAAGTGCTTTTGGTTAACGGAAGTCCGCAACTGAAAGGATGTGTTGCTCGCGCATTTGACGAGCTTGAGAAAACGCTGAACGAGTGTGGTGTTGATACCGAGCGTATAAACATCGGTAACAAGGACATACGCGGTTGTATCGCCTGTATGTATTGCCGAACTCATGGCAAATGCGTGTTTAACGATGCTGTCAACGAAACCGCGCCGAAGTTTGCCGAAGCTGATGGTTTGATCGTCGGAACTCCCGTTTATTATGCCGGACCTAACGGACAGCTCCATTCGTTTATGGATCGTTTGTTCTTCAGCACCGGCGGCGTTGTTGACACTAACCAAAAGATTGGTGCTACCGTTGTTTCGTCTCGCCGTGCAGGTAGCGTTGCTGCGTTTGACAGCCTCAACCATTTTTTCTCTATGGCTTCAATGCCGGTTGTTTCGTCAACTTATTGGAACGAGGTTCACGGATTCACACCCGAGGATGTAGAAGCCGACCTTGAAGGATTACAAACTATGCGTAATCTCGGACGCAACACCGCCTTCCTAATCAAGGCAATCCGCGCCCAAAAAGAGAAAGACGGACTTCCCGAACAGGAGAAAGCTGTCTTCACAAACTTCCATTCTGAAGTACGTCAATAATATTCACTAATAATACTAATTCAGCGAAAGGCTGTGTCGTATATTTTACGATGCAGCCTTTTGAATATGGTTTTAGCACCACAAATGGCTCTGATAATAATAAAATTTCGGTGGATGCTTGATTTGTCGGTGGAAATGTTGTAATTTCGCAGTGAATTATCAAAAAGATTGAGAATGGGTCAGTTTAAACCGTTCACGCTAAACTTGAAAGGTAAGCTAACCACATTCGATCGACCGGCTGTAATGGGTATTGTCAACGTGACTCCCGACTCGTTTTATGAGCTGTCACGCACCCCCGACTCCGAATCCATTGCCGATCGCATCGAAAAAATGGTCTCTGATGGTGCCGATATCCTTGATATTGGTGCCTATTCGTCACGTCCCGGCGCGGCGAATGTGTCACCTCAGGAGGAACTTGACCGACTCTGCCGTGGCATCGAAACCGCCCGCAAAATTGCGCCTGCCATTCCAATTTCGATTGATACATTCCGCGCCTCAGTTGCCCGCAATGCCATAGAAATGGGTGCAGACATCGTCAACGATATTTCGGGTGGCGACCTCGACTCAGAGATGTTTGACACAGTAGCCGATCTTCACGTGCCATACGTTGTGATGCACATGAGAGGAAATCCCGCAACCATGCAATCGTTAACCGACTATGGCGAACGTGGCGTAACCGCCTGCATCCTCGACAATCTTGGTAAAAAAATCAACCGATTGGCTCTCAAAGGCGTCTGCGACATCATCGTTGACCCAGGTTTCGGGTTTGCCAAGACACTTGAACAAAACTATGAGCTGATGAGAAATCTCCGTGTGTTTGAGACGCTTAAATGCCCTATTCTCGTGGGCGTTTCCCGCAAATCAATGCTCACTCGTCTGCTCGACATTCAGGCAACCGATGCCCTACCGGCAACAACAGCCCTCAACTCGTTTGCACTCGACCGCGGAGCCTCAATTTTGCGTGTTCATGACGTCAAGGAGGCAGTTCAGGCGGTCAAAATTTATACTCAACTAACTATCGCAAATACTCTTAAAACCTTATAAAGTGGATTCATTTGGAATTAAAGACATAATCGACATTCTCCTTGTAGCGTCAATGCTATATTACCTTTATAAAATTATGAAGGAATCGGGGTCGATCAATATTTTCTATGGTGTACTCGCTTTCATCATGGTTTGGGTAATCACATCCGAACTCCTCGAAATGAGACTGTTAGGGTCAATCCTCGACAAATTCATGAGTATCGGTTTACTCATCCTTGTCATTCTTTTCCAAGACCAGCTAAAGCGATTTTTGGTTGAATTGGGTTCACAAAAACGCTGGCACTTTCTTGCCAATCTTTTCCACCATAAAAAAAACGAACAGGCCGACAATTCGCGTGACCGCATCATGCCGATTGTTTATGCCTGCATGAATATGTCAAAGAGCAAAACCGGCGCTCTGATTGTCATTCAACAAAAAATCTCGCTCGATATTTACGAAAAAACAGGCGACATAATTGACGCTCAAATCAATTCCCGCCTGATTGAAAACATATTTTTCAAAAACTCACCGCTCCACGACGGCGCACTCATCATTGCCGGCGATCTCATCAAGTCAGCCGGATGTATCCTTCCCGTGAGCCACGACACAGACATTCCACGTTCGCTCGGACTCCGTCACCGCTCGGCTTTGGGTATTTCTCAAGCTACCGATGCGGCTGCCATTATCGTTTCTGAAGAAACCGGAGGTATATCGCTCGCTCATCGTGGGAAACTATCAACCAAACTAAATTCAACCGAGCTTGAGCACCGCCTCTCGCTCCTACAAATTATTTAACTTTACACCAGAAATGAAACTCCCCGTCATATTTCTTTGCGTAGCATCGCTGATTTCATCACCACTCATTTCAGCCCAATCAAACGAAACCATTGAGAGCGCAACAGCCCTTATCAAATCGGGCAACTTCGACCAAGCCGCCGACATCTTGCAGCGCCTTGAAATCAAGTCGCCTAAAGATGGACATATCAATATGTTGCTCGGCGAATGTGCAGTCGCTCAAAACGACATGAAAGACGCAATCGAGCAATATAAAGCCGCTCAGAAAAAAGGAATCAACAACGCATGGCTTTCGCTTGCCGACATTGCCGCAACGCAATATCGCATTGATGACGCCAAAGAAGATATCGAACTGTATCGCAAAGGGTTAAAACGCACAAAAAAGAAAACCGATCCCGACGAATCAGGCGAAGTTGTCGCTAAAATCGAGCGCATAAAAAATATGCTTGACCGTGTCGAAAAAATTGTCATAATCGACAGTCTCTCAGTACCAGCCGGCGATTTCTTCACTTACTATCGTCTTTCACCTGAGAGCGGAACGCTCACATCGCGCGAAACCGTTCCTGCCGGCTTTGAACCAGCCAATCCAACAGTCGTTTACACCTCCGAGTCAGGGATGGAACAGATTTATGCTATAAACGATTCAACGACAACCAAACTCGCTTCATCAGCCCTCCTGTTTGGTGGCGAACGCGAAAAACCGATAACTCTAAAAGGCAGTCTCAACGAAGGTGGTAATGCCAACTATCCCTTCTTAATGCCCGACGGAATAACACTTTACTATGCCAACAACGGCGAAAACTCGCTTGGCGGATACGACATTTTCATCTCGCGAAAATCGGGTATGGACTACCTCCAGCCTCAGAATATAGGAATGCCCTACAACTCCCCATACAACGACTATCTCCTCGCTATTGACGAGATTACAGGTGCCGGATGGTGGGCAACCGACCGTAATCATGTTCCCGGAATGTTGACAATCTACGTATTCATTCCCTCGGATATGCGCACTAACTACTCGCCCGACGATCCAAATCTTGCTTCTTTTGCCCGTATTGATAACTATAAAGCAACTTGGGCACCCGATGCCAACTACACTGACTTGCTTGCGAAAATTCGCGCTATCAAACCGTCATCTGAAGACGATGGTCCGACATTTGAATTTTATATTCCCGGTCGTGGCATCTTAACATCACTTGACGACTTCAAGTCTCAGCCTGCCGCCGATGCTATGCGTCAATACCTAAGTCAGTCAGAATCACTTGAAAAAACTCGCAGTGAACTTGCTCAACTCCGCGAAAAATATGCAAAAGGTCACGTTTCAACTGCCGGCAAAATCAACGAACTCGAATCAAAACTGAAACACGACACCAACAAACTCAAATCGATTCGCAACACCGTAATACGCTTAGAATCAAACTAAAACCAACCATATCACATGACCCTATTTCTCATTTCTCTCGCAATTTTAATTGGTGGCTACTTCATTTATGGTGCCATCGTTGAAAAAATATTTGGAGTTGACGGCTCAATTCCGACTCCGGCAATCTCAAAAAACGACGGCGTTGACTTTACGCCACTACCAACCTGGAAAGTCTTTCTTATTCAGTTCCTTAACATCGCCGGACTTGGTCCGATTTTCGGTGCGGTAATGGGAATAATGTTCGGACCCGCAGCCTTCCTTTGGATTGTGCTCGGAACAATCTTTGCCGGAGCCGTTCACGACTTCATATCAGGCATGATATCAGTCCGTTCCGGTGGTTTGTCGCTCCCCGAAATTGTCGGTCACGAACTCGGCTTGACAATCAAACAGGTAATGCGCATCGTGTCAATGGTGCTTCTCATCCTTGTCGGTACCGTTTTTGTGCTCACCCCCTCAGAGCTAATCGCCGGAATGACACCCGATTGGATGGATAAAACATTCTGGGTCGTTGTCATTTTCCTCTACTACATCCTCGCCACCCTCCTCCCGATCGACAAATTAATCGGCAATCTCTACCCTATTTTCGGATTTTCACTTCTCTTTATGGCTGTCGGATTGCTCTGCGTCCTTCTCTTTGGCGACGTTACTATTCCCGACGGCATAACTGACGGATTACATACACGTTATCGTGGCGATGCAGCTCTCACCCACCCGATTTTCCCAATGATGTTTGTCACCATCGCCTGTGGTGCAATTTCAGGTTTCCACGCCACCCAGTCACCCCTTATGGCACGTTGCCTGAAAAACGAGAAACTCGCCCGACCGGTCTTTTATGGCGCAATGGTTTCAGAAGGTATCGTCGCCCTCATTTGGGCAGCCGCTGCTATCGCATTTACAAACGGTTACGACCAACTCGCCGACTACATGGCAGCTCACAACAATTCGGCAGGCGCGCTCGTTAGTGAACTCTCAATCAGCTGGCTTGGCGCATTCGGTGGAATCCTCGCTATCATAGGCGTTGTTGCTGCACCGATTTCAACAGGCGACACAGCCCTTCGCAGCGCCCGACTTATAGCCGCCGACTTCATGAAATTTGACCAACGCCCCTTCTGGAAACGCGTACTCATCTCGCTCCCGATTTTTGCTCTCTGCTTCCTGTTGATGTTCCTTGATTTCAACATCTTATGGCGTTACTTCGCATGGATTAACCAAACCCTCGCGGTCTTCACGCTCTGGGCAGTTTCAGTTTATCTTGCACGCAAACACAAGGCTTACATCATCACCCTCTTGCCTGCCATGTTTATGACCGCCGTGAGCTTGAGCTACATTCTGTTTGCCCCCGTCGAAGGCCTTGGTCTCGACCTCTACATTTCGATTGGTGCGGGATGTGCCCTTGCAGTTGCACTGATGATTGCATTCTTGTTCTATATCAAGAGAATAAAGTCGCCCAATTCGACCAGAAAATTTGACTATTGATGTCCCATGCTCAAAGATTTAATCGACACAAGCCGACTATATAATCTCCACTCCCACACCGAGTTTTGCGATGGTCGAGCAACAATGGAAGCATTTGCCCGCGAAGCCGTGAAACTCGGCTACGACCTTTACGGTTTTTCGCCCCACTCGCCTGTCCCGATTGAATCACCATGCAATATGCACCGCGACAACGTCGAACGCTACGTTGCCGAAGTCAGCCGCATCAACAGCGAATATGGCGATAAATGCCGTTTCCTTGCCGGTATGGAAGTTGATTATCTGGGCGAGTTATGGGGACCCGCGAGCGACTACATCGCCTCTTTGCCTCTCGACTACCGCATCGGCTCGGTTCACTTTGTTCAAACACCCGACAAAAGCCGTTTTGTTGACTGCGACGGTAGTCACGAGCGCTTTGCCGGATACCTCGAAAAATACTTTGACAATGACCTCCGCTATGTCGTTGAGTCGTACTTCAACAGCGTGTCGCAAATGATTGATAAAGGCAGTTTTGACATTGTCGGGCACCTTGACAAAATCGCTGAAAATGCTTCATCAGTTGACCCCGAAATCGAAAATCAGCCATGGTTTATCGACAAAATCAATTCGCTCATCGATCAAATTGCCGAGACCGACCTCATTGTCGAAATCAACACCAAAATGTTTGCTCAACGCAACCGACTTTTCCCCTCGCCACGCTACTGGAAACGCCTTGTCGATGCCAAAATCCCGGTGATTTTCAACAGCGACGCCCACGTTCCCGCCCTCATTACTGCCTCTCGCGATGAAGTCATTGAGATGTTCAACACCATAACCCATCAATCTTAACACCATTTTTTTAGCTTTTTAAGAATTGTAAATAGCGTTGTTTCAGTTTAATTTGCTAAATTTGCAAGTCAAATAAGCCCTTGATCACATTTTGAGACTCTCTCAACGCTATATAATCCCCCTAATTGCCTTAATTTTCACCCTTTTGGCGATTACGTCATGCAGCTCTTTGAAAGAACTGTACTCGGGCAAGCACACCCATAACCATGACGGGCACGACCACGCTGAAGAGGCTATCGATTCTTCAGCAATCAAACGTCGTCAGGTTGACTACACCAAAGTCGGCGCCCCTGATACCCTTGCAATCTTCAAGGAAGACCTTACCGCCGACACCACCAAATCCATTGACATTAAAGCCCCAAAAGACTTTAAAGTCCTTAACGATTCACTCGACCTTAAAGACTCTATTGCCCCCCTCGACTCTATCACCCTCAACGACTCGATTGATTCTCTCGACTCGATTTCCACCCAAAAACCGGTTGTCATCAAGCCCAAACGATCATTGATTCGTCGCGAGAAAGTCGATCTGGAAAACGTTGTTACAATCACTGCTGCCGACTCCATGATCATGGTCGGTCGCGAAAAGGCCTACGTTTTTGGTGACGCTAACGTTGAATACGACCAGTTCACCCTCAAGGCTGCTCAAATCGACATGGACCTTCAGGACAACACAGTCCACGCTGTCGGTGCTGTTGACTCGCTTGGCGAAGTCTCCGGTCGCCCCGTCTTCTCTGACAACGGTCAGGAATACGACACCGAGACAATCGACTATAACTTCAAAACCAAGCGCGCCTACATCACCGACATCATCACCCAGCAGGGCGAAGGCTACCTCACCGGTGGTGTTTCAAAGAAGATGGAAGACGACTCCTACTATGTCGAAGGCGGTAAATACACCACCTGTGACGACCACGATTGCCCCCACTTCTACCTCCAGTTGACCCGAGCAAAAGTTGTTCCCGGCAAAAGCGTAGTTTCAGGTCCTGCCTACATGGTTCTTGCCGGACTCCCACTCCCGCTTGCTGTGCCATTCGGCTTCTTCCCCTTTACCGACAAATACGCCTCAGGTATCATCGTCCCGACTTTTGGCGATGACTACAACCGCGGTTTCTACCTCAGCGACGGCGGTTACTATTTTGCAATCAACGACAACATCGACCTCGCGCTGACAGGCGAAGTCTATACCCACGGTTCATGGGGACTCAACGCCCAGTCAACCTACTTGAAGCGATATAAATACAGCGGAAACTTTCAGCTTAGCTACCTCAAAACAATCACAGGGGAAAAATCTGACCCCGACTATTCGGCTCAGACCAACTTCCAGGTCATCTGGTCCCACACCCAAGACGCTAAAGCCAACCCCAACATGTCGCTCTCCGCTTCGGTCAACTTCACCACCAGCGGATACTCGCGCAACGACCTCAACAGCTACTACGGTTCGGCTTTCACAGAAAACACCAAGAGTTCGACAATCAACATGACTTACCGCATTCCGCGTTCAAAATGGTCACTCTCTACGTCGCTCAACATCTCGCAGCGTACCCAGGACTCAACCCTCTCGGTTTCGTTTCCCAGCTTGACCGTCACAATGCAGCAAATATTCCCGTTCAAACGCAAAAAAATGCTCGGCGACGAACGCTGGTACGAAAAAATACGTCTCTCCTACTCGGGTCAGCTCCAAAACTCGTTGACTGCAAAACAAAACCAGTTCCTCAAGAAAAGCCTTATCAAAGACTGGCGTAACGGTATGAAACACTCCGTGCCCATCGCCGCAACCTTCAGTCTTTTGAAATATATCAACTTCACCCCGTCGGTTAACCTCAACGACCGAATGTACACCTCAAAGGTGCGTCGTCAATGGGATCCCAACGCCTCGGCTGAAGTCTGCGATACCTCTTATAGTCTCTACAACGTTTGGGACTTCAACGCATCTGTTTCTTTCGACACCAAAGTTTATGGTTTCTTCCAGCCGCTTCCGTTCCTCGGCGACAAAGTCAAGATGATTCGCCATGTGATGACCCCCACAATTTCATTCAGTGGCGCCCCCGACTTCAGCTCGTCATTCTTCGGATATTACGGCACTTACGAACGCCCGATGCCCAACGGTACAATGGTTCCATACAAATATTCGATGTTCCCCAACTCGCTCTATGGCGTCCCGGGGCAAGGCAAGAGCGGTACAATCTCATTCTCGCTCGCCAACAACCTCGAAATGAAAGTCAAGAGCAACAACGACAGTATCGGCGAAAAGAAAATATCGCTCATTGAAAACCTCTCGCTCTCTGAGAGCTATAACCTTGCCGCCGACTCTATGAACTGGAGCAACTTGAATACCTCAATCCTTCTGCGTCTGACCAAGAACTTCAACCTCAACCTTGCCGCCACCTGGGATGTCTATACCTATCAGCTCAACTCCTACGGAAACCCCGTCCGCGTCAACATTCCACGTTGGAAAGCCGGCAAAGGAATCGGACGACTCTCATCTACAGGCACTTCATTTTCCTACACTATCAACAACGACACCTTCAAAAAGAAGAAAGACAACACAAATAACGAAAACAATAACAACAATAGCCCCAATAACAACCGTAAAAACAGGCAAAATAGCAACAATAATCAAGGCGAAAATACCGAAGGACAGACCCAGCTCGACGGCGACGGCTATATGCCCTGGATTGTTCCCTGGAGTTTATCGTTCAACTACTCAATCAGCTACGGTTACGGTGCTTTCGACTATAAAAAATTGGAATACAAGGGTAAAATCACCCAGAACCTGTCATTCTCCGGTAACATCCGACCAACCGAAAACTGGAGTATCGGCTTCTCGGCAAGCTACGACTTCAACGCCCATAAAATTGCCTATATGACCTGCAACATCGCCCGCGACCTCCACTGTTTCACGATGAGAGCGAGCATCATTCCGGTTGGACCTTATAAATCTTACAACTTCCACATCGCTGTCAAATCGTCACTCTTGAGCGACCTCAAATATGACAAACGCTCGTCATCGTCAACCGGCATCCGATGGTATTAATCACGCTTAATTTTTAACTTTTCATCCATACATTTATGTTGAAACTCAAATTTTCGATTGCAATGGCATCATCTCTCTTGATGGTCGGCGCTTCTTCTTGCGGCTCTCAAGCCGGCAAAGCCGATGAAAACATCATCGACAAACCAACCGACGTCAAAATTGAAAACCGTCAGTATTCTGCCAACGTCCTCCAGGCTTTTGGACGCGTTTCATCTCCCGTTGTTTCGCCCGACGGCTCAAAAGTTTTGTATGGCGTTTCATACGAAAGCGTTGAACAGAACAAAAGCAACAACGACCTCTACCTTATGAACCTTGACGGCTCTGACAAAAAACGCCTCACCCACTCTGCCGGTAGCGAAGGCAACACCGCATGGTTTGACTGCGGCAACAAAATCGCTTACATCGCTGCCAAAGACGGCGCACCCCAAATTTGGGTCATGAACGCCGACGGCTCAGGCGCCAAATGCATCTCATCGGTTGAAAACGGAGTCGAAGGCTTCCGCATCTCTCCCGACGAAAAGAAAATCGTAATCATCTCTCAGGTAAAATATAACCGCTCAGGCTCAGACGTTTATCCCGACCTTCCAAAAGCAAACGCACGCATCATCGACGACATGATGTATAAACATTGGAACGAATGGGTAACCGAAATTCCCCATCCCTATGTTGGCGATTTTGACGGCAACAGTGTGTCAAACCTCACCGACCTCCTTGCCGACGAGCCCTACGAAGCTCCGATGAAACCCTTCGGAGGTATCGAATCTCTCGCTTGGTCACCCGACTCTAAAAATATCGCCTACGTTTCTCGCAAGAAAACCGGCAAAGAATATTCCCTTTCAACCAACTCCGACATCTATATATATAATGTGGAAAACGGTTCGACAACCAACTTGACCGAAGGCAACGGCGGCTACGACACCAATCCCGCCTACTCGCCCGACGGTAAATATATCGCTTGGTTGAGCATGGAACACGACGGATATGAAAGCGACAAAAACCGCATCTTCGTCGCCGACATCGCAACCGGTCAGAAAACCGACCTCACCTCTGACTGGGACTATACCGCAACCGACATCGCCTGGAACACCGATTCAAAATCAATCTATTTCATTGCCCCCTATCTCGGTTGCTGTCCTATTTTCTCTGTTCAGCTCGACAATAAAGAAATCAAAACCGTTGCCGAGGGCACCTTTGACTATGCCGCTCTTGCTCCTGCCAACGAGTCAACCCTTGTAACAATGCGTCATTCAATGACTCAGCCCAACGAAATTTACTCTGTTAAAGCAGGCGAAATCACCAAGCTCACCGAGGTCAACGACGAACTCCTCGCTGCCGTTGATATGCCGACAGTAGTTAACCGTCAGGTTCTAACCACCGACGGCAAGATGATGACCACCTGGGTTCTATATCCTCCCAAATTTGACCCCGATAAAAAATATCCCGCAATCCTTTACTGCCAGGGCGGACCTCAATCGGCTGTCAGCCAGTTCTTCAGCTACCGCTGGAACGTTGCTCTCATGGCAGCCCAGGGCTATATCGTAATCTGCCCCAACCGTCGCGGTCTCCCCGGATTCGGCACCGAATGGAATGCTCAGATTTCAAAAGACTATGGCGGT
>JAIDRE010000009.1 GCA_029061925.1 Muribaculaceae bacterium
ACGACACTTTTTGCCGGCTAAATGTATTAATGCCAAGATTGTTCCAACAAATCTTTTCATAGATTGTTGTATTAATAGTACATAAAACACTAATTTTGCATTAAGTTAAATTTAAAAACATAAAATCATGAATATTGGAGATAAAGTAACCGGACTTCTCGGATATGATGCCGAAGGTAAAGCTGTGAATGCCGAAGATTTTGCAGGCAAACCGTTGATTATCTATTTTTATCCTAAAGATAACACGCCCGGATGTACAGCTGAGGCTTGTTCAATTCGCGACTCTTATGCCGATTTAAAGAAACGTGGTTATGTTGTTATCGGAATCAGTAAGGATTCATCGGCGAGCCACGTTAAGTTTGCCGAAAAATATGAATTACCGTTTATTTTACTGAGTGACACCGAGACGACTGTAAATCAGAAATTTGGTGTTTGGCAAAAGAAAAAGATGGCGGGTCGCGAATATATGGGAACTGTCCGTACAACATTTATTACCGATGCCAACCATGTTGTGACCGAAGTTATTAATAAGGTCAACACCAAAGATGCAGCCGGTCAAATAGTTGAAATACTTGACAAAAAGGCGTAATATAAGGTGCTAAAATATTGCTTAAAGCTTGTCGTTCTTAACCAGAGCGGCAAGTTTTTTTAATGTCGGACGGCAAGCACGGCTCGATAGGTATTTTTCAATACTATCAACATGACGAAAGTGATGGAGGTCGGTAGCACAATAATCGACTAACCCTTTGTCAATCAGTTTGAGTGCCATCTTGTTTTCATCTTCGCCGTGATAGCCTGCCAAGCTCAAAAGGTTTATCTGAAATTCGACTCCCCGGTTATGAAGGTCAATATAATTCTTGAGGTCACGGGTATGTAGATAGAGATAACGTTCGGGGTGGGCGAGTATAGGTTTGAATCCGCGGCTTTCAATTTCAAATAAAATTGAATCAACCCATTCATTGCCGGGATTGGAGGCAAATGGGAGCTCTACCAATATATGATTATCGGATAACGATTTGATATTGCCTTCTTTTAGTTGCTTTTCAAACTGAGAATCAAGACGATACTCGGCTGAAAAGTCAAGTTTTATTTCGGGTGGAATTGCTGATTGATTATTGTTGATAAAGGTTTGATAGGCAGTCTCGATTGTGGCTTTGTTGTTTGGGTAAACTTCCTCGGTAACGTGAGGCGTGAAGAAAACGCGTTCAAGTCCCCATGTTCGCTGCCGTTCAAGTAGTTGGCACGCCATTTCACTGTCTTTCGCTCCGTGATCAATCCCGGGCAAGACGTGACAATGGATGTCGGTATGAAAAGGAAGTCGAGTCATTTCGGCTCGACTTCCAAATATGTTAAGATTGTTGAATATCATCAATCTCGGGTTATTTATTTTCGCTTTCAGCCTTTTCTACGATAGCATTTGCCATTTTGATTGCTCCGGTAATATGGTCACAAATGTGCTCTTTGCCGATGAGTTTATCAATGTTGGCGTGTTCGAGCGACTGTCTGACGTTTGGCTTGACACCCGACAAAACGATTTCGATGCCTTCGTGCTGACTCGATTTGATGAGGATTTCAAGGTTGTGGATTGCGGTTGAGTCGATGAAGGGAACTTTACGCATACGGATTATACGCACGAGTGGCTTTTCTTTCATTGAGTTACGCATTAACTCATCAAATTTAGTCGCGATACCAAAGAAGAACGGACCGTCAATTTCATAAACCGAAACACCTTTTTTGACTTCAAGAACTTCGTGCTGAGAGAGATCGGTACCCTCGGCAACGTCGAGCTTGTCGCTGTAAACCTTGATTTCTGAGTTCTCCATAACGCGGCGAAGGAAGAGAACGATTGCAAGGAGAAGACCGATTTCGATTGCGATTGTGAGGTCGAAAATTACAGTGAGTAAGAATGTTACAAGAAGAACTGAGATGTCGCTTTTGGGCGATTTGAAGATGCTTACAACCGTGCGCCATCCACTCATATTATATGATACTATAATAAGAACGGCTGCCAGACATGACATCGGCACAAGATTGATGAGTGGCATCAGGAACATAAAAATCAAGAGCAACACGATTGCGTGTATGATACCTGCAACTGGTGTGCGTCCGCCGTTGGTGATGTTGGTCATTGTACGTGCGATTGCACCGGTCACGGGGATACCGCCGAACAAAGGAACAGTAATATTGGCAAGTCCCTGACCTATAAGCTCGGTATTTGAATTTGTGCGCGAACCGGTGATACCGTCAGCAACGGTTGCCGAGAGAAGTGACTCGATTGCACCGAGCATTGCGATTGTAAATGCCGAGGGGAGAAGTCGGTTGATCGCATCCATGTCAATCTTGATTCCGTGGGGCAACGGAAGGTCTGTTGCCATGTCACCGAAACGCATACCGATTGTTTCAACGGTTAATTCGGGATTAAATTTTGAGATGAAATAGCATGCGGCTGTCATTATGATAATTGAAATCAAAGAACCGGGTAGGCGTTTTGAAATCATCGGAATTACAATTATAATAAGGAGTGATACGACTCCGATGAGGAGTGTGTACCAGTCAACCGATCCGAGGTTTTGAAAGTAAACAGCCCATTTTGACAGGAAGTCACTGGGTACGTTTTTCAATCCGAGACCGAGAAAGTCGTTAATCTGGGTTGAAAAGATTGTTAGTGCGATACCGGCTGTGAATCCGACTACAATAGGATAGGGGATGAATTTAATGACTGTCCCAAGGTGGAATAAACCCATCAAAATCAATATGATACCGGCCATCAATGTTGCGATTGCCAAACCGGTCAGCCCAAATTCGGTGATGATTCCGGCTACAATAACTATGAAGGCACCGGTCGGACCTCCAATCTGAACCGAGTTACCGCCGAATGCCGATACCATAAAACCACCGATGATAGCGGTGATAAGACCGATTGACGGGTTAACGCCTGATGCAATACCAAAGGCGATTGCAAGAGGGAGGGCAACAATTCCAACTACGATTCCGGCTATCAGGTCCTGGCGAAATTTCGCCATTGAGTAGTCCTTAAAAACTGAAAGCGACTTCGGTTTGAAGTCGATAGTTCCTGATAAATTCATGTGATAACTTTATTTATTTGAATTGTAGACACTTATGTGCCTTTATATGTGTAATTCTGAAAAATTTTTGCAAAGTTACGCAAAATCCACGACATACGTTCTCAAAAACTATCGAAAATTTAAGAAGTCACCAAACAATTTGTACTATATGTTTGTTATCCGATTTAGAGAAAGTAGATATAACGAACTAATTAAACTTAAATTTTATGATAAAAAAATCAATTGTATCCATTTTGATTTTGCTGGGAGCTATTCTCCCGGTGATTGGTCAAACTCGTTCTGCCGCTCCAAAAAGTCCGGTTAAAGCTACAAATATCGAGTTTACCGACAAGTCAGGTAAGGCCATAAAATTGAGCGACTTATATGGTAAAGTCCTCTATATCGACGTTTGGGCAACATGGTGTGGACCGTGTCGCCGTGAAATTCCTTATATGGAGAAAATAGTTGAGCATTACAAGAATAATAAGAATGTTCGCTTTATCAGCATTTCGATAGACGAAGATCGTGACGCATGGTTGAAGATGATTGAGAAAGATAAACCCGAATGGTCTCAATACATTGCTACTCCCGAACAGGCACGGGCAATGTCACAAGCATACGGAATCCGTTCAATCCCTCGTTTTATGATTATTAATGCCGATGGTACAATCTGCGAGGATAATGCGATGCGTCCGTCAAATCCTGATTTTATTACAGCTTTTGACAAGATCTTAAAGCAACAGAAAAAATAAAATTAATCTACGAACTATGAATAGAAAGAGCGGTAGTGTTCCGAAAGGATGCTCCCGCTTGTTTTTTGTGAAATAGATTGGTGTAGCCCGAGAAATTTTGCTAAATTTGCAATAACAGAAATTTCATCTCCTATCTATGAAGTTCAAACACCTTGAAATAAAAAATATTGCCTCAATCAAACATGCTGTTGTCAACTTTGATGATGAACCATTGAAAAGTGCACAGCTGTTCTTGATTAATGGTCCGACCGGCGCAGGCAAAAGCGTTATTTTCGACTCGATTTGCCTTGCGTTGTTCAGAACCGCGCCACGCCTTGAAAACCTGGGGACACGAACGATTGAAGATGATATGTCAGATGATGGTAAATTGAAACTGTCATCGCCAATTTCGTTTGTGCGCCGTGGTGTGTCAGAGGCTTCGGCAACTCTCGTTTTTGAGGGTAACAACGGGCATATTTACAAGGCCCGTTGGGAAACTGAAATGTATATTAAAGGTGAGAAAAAAGGTAACTTAAAAGGTGAAAGACAATATGTTACCGATTTAACTGACAATACAGAGTATCGAGGTGTTACTGAGCTGAAAGACTTGATTAAATCAATTGATGTTGTCGGGCTTGATTTTGAACGATTTACCCGCACAACGATGCTTGCTCAAGGCGCCTTTACGCGTTTCCTTTCTGCCGGTGAAAAAGAGAAAAGTGATATTCTGCGCAGGATTGTCGGACTCGATTATTTCAGCCTGATAGGTAAGAAAATTTCTGAGATTTATACTGAGAAGAAACGCGAGTTAGATGCTCAGAGGGCAGGACTTAACTCCATAACTTTTATGGATGATGAGACTCTTGAAAAGACCAAACAAGAGTTAGCTCAGACTGAAACATCGCTACAAAATGTAAAGAAAGAATATGACCATCTGAGGCGATTCATCGATTATAAGGAAAAACTGAAACGTCTTGACGAGGAGGTCGCACATCACCGCGATGCGTGGAACTCTGCGTTAGAAAAGGTTACATCAGATCGCTATTTTGAACTCGTTACGCTTGAAGGGTATCTTGATTGTGTAAGTCCATTGGCTGAGATTGTTGCCAATTTGTCTGTCACCGAAAAAACAAAGTTAACTCTTGATGAAGAGTTGTCTGTGTTGGCTCGAAAACGTATGACAGTCATTAAGGGCTTGGCTGTTTTATTTGCTCGTATAAAATCAGAAAAAGAACAGATTGCCGAGATCGAGAAAGAGCTGAAATCGTTCGATGAGTACAATGATATCTTGAACAATCTCCCAGTCTTGAAGGAGAATATTAAACAATATGATTCGCTCGTTAAAAAGTTAGATGAAATCGGCAGCGAGATTCAGTCTTTACAAAAGGAGTCACTTGCTATTGAGAAACCAATCAATGATTTGACTGTCGAAATTGAATCGGTTGAAACAGAATGTAAAAAGGCGGTTGATGTTGAAAAAACACTCAAAGAAGCGTTTGATAAGGACGAATTCAACCGTTTGACTTCAACCGGTAATGACTTGACCTCTCGACTCAAAAATCTTAACAAGGCTCTTGAACCATCGCGAAAGATTGACGATGTTTCATCACGTATTGCGACACTCCAAAATGAAAAGGCTGAACAAGAGGTATCTCTTGAAAAATTAAAGAATGATGTTGAGACGGCGACGACAAAATCAGCTGAAGTCCGGCAGCAACTATCTGAATTCCAGGAACGATACGACCGTGCTCGCCGTTCGATTAGTGATACTGCGACAGAATTGCGTCATGGCTTGAAAGCCGGTGATAATTGCCCGGTTTGCGGTACCCAAATTCATGCTGATTTGCTTGATGATGCGTTTCGGGAGGCTCTCAAACCGCTTGATGAGCACCTTTCAACATTAAATGAAGCCGACAAATCGGCGACTTCACGACTAAATGACCTGCGTATCGCCTTCGATACTACAAATTCACTCTTGAAAAAGACTTCTATCGAGTTAAAATCGTCAGTTGAAGAACTTGAAAATGAAAGAGGTAAACTCAAGAAAGTTCTAATTGATACTGGCTTAACTGTCGATACGCCTAATTTGACAGCAGAACTCACCGATAGAATTTCTGCCACTGAATTTTTGATTGTTGAAAACAACAAAAAACTGAAAGATTGGGGAGAAATTCAAAGTAAGGTTGTTAAAGCGTCTGAACTGGTTGCAGAACTAACTTCTAAGTTGAATGATCTCAAACAAAAGAAGTCTGAAAAACTTACTCAAAAAGAGACCATTAAGGCTAAACTTGATTCAAAAACAAAAGAGCAGGAGACTCAAATAATAGAATCAGACGCACTCAAAGAACGTATTTCGGCAGGATTGCCTATAAAACTAAAAGAACTTACATTTGATAAGCTCGTTGTCGAACTCGACAGTAAGTTTGAGAAACGCGAATCGCTTAACAATCAGTTGGCTCAGCTAAACGATTCAATAAAGTTGGCTGTGACTATGCGTGATGATATTGAGAAGTCGTTATCAGAGGTTAAACTCGATGATGTAGAGGCTGATGTTCCTGCTGCAAAAGAATCCGATTTACGAAATGAGGTTAGTCGATTAACAACCGATGTTGCGGTTAATCAATCTCGCCTACAAGATGTTAATAAAGAGATTAATAGCTTAAAAACGCAGGAACAAGAATTTTATTCATCAAATCCCAACTTTACGCCTGAATTTTGTCGAAAGCTATTAGTTTTACCGAGCGAGACGGTTAAATATATTAATAATGTGTGCACATCAATCCGTAATTCGGCGAGCGAATGTTATAGTCAATATCTGACTGCACTTAAAATGGTTAAATCTCAACAAGATAAAGAGATTGAATCGTCTGTTGATATTCCGGTTGAAGATGCAGTTGTTCGCACGTCACAACTTTCCGAAGAAATTGACAATCTGTCTGTTTCGGTAGGTGCATTGAAACAGAAAATCGCCACAGACGACGAAAACAAGAAACGATTTTCGTCTCAGCGTGAAATCATTGAAAAACTTGAGAGTGAAGTGTCGCTGTGGAGCGAAGTCAACAGTGATTTTGGCGGACAAAACGGTGAGCGTTTCAGTCGTGTTGCGTGTGCCTATGCTCTCAACAACCTGATTGAGCGAGCCAACTTCTATCTGTCGAAGTTCACTCCTCGCTACTGTCTTTCGCCCAATGCCGGTTCACTCGAAATCAGCATCTACGACAACCTTTCGGGCTATACTCGTGCATTTAATACTGTGTCGGGTGGCGAAAGTTTCGTAATGTCCCTTTCTCTTGCCCTCGCTCTCTCGGCCATTCAAGATGCCCGCATGGTGCCCGACACAATCTTCATTGACGAAGGTTTCGGAACTCTCAGTGGTGACTACCTTGACCGAGTAATGACAACCCTCGAACAGCTCCAATTAATCGAAAGTCGCCGTGTCGCCCTCATCAGCCACGTTGACATTCTCCGCGAACGCATCCCTGTCAAAATCACTGTTACCCCAAACGGAAACAGCTCCACAGTTGAAGTGGTAGCAGAGTGAAAATTTCTTTAGAATGTTGTTTTAAGGAATTCACGAAGATTGACATGCTCTATTCCTGGATATTCATTGAGACCGCCACTTATTGGGTCTAATGAAACCACATATTTTGGATAGTTATCTTTTATTGCTGCAAGATTACCAAACTCACGCTTGATAGTATCTTCAGAAGCGAGAAGATATGTCACCTGAATGTACATCCGTTGATCTCCTTTTGTTGCGACAAAGTCAATCTCTCCGGCTCGCAAAATTCCAACGGTAACGTCAAATCCTTGTCGACGTAGGTGATTCCAGACCACATTTTCCATTATTTTCTCGATACTACCTCTAAAATCAGTAGCACAGAGGAAATTGCGAATACCATGATCTGAGAAATAATATTTGTTATTCGATTCAAGAAGTATTTTCCCATGTATGTCAAATCGTCTGATTGGAATTGCAAGATATGCGTCTTGAAAATATTTGAGATAATTTGAGACAGTTTCATCACTTATTTTCTCTCCTTTTGAAGTCATGTATCTTACCATATTTGCCACAGATATCGGTTTCCCGATATTATCTGTTACATATCGTATTACGTTCTCTAGCTGTGATACATTGCGAACCTTCTCTCTACTAACGACGTCTTTAATGAGAATTGTATTATAGACTCCTTCAAGGTAATCTTTAATCTGAGACTCTTCTTCGCGGGTAAATGCAAATAATCCTGGCAGACCACCGACTTTGAGATAATACATCAGAGCCGCTTCACTATCTTCAAGATTATGAAATCTTAAAAATTCGAGATATGAAAGATTATATATTTTCACTTCGATATATCGGCCTGATAGTCGAGTGCCAAGTTCACTCGAAAAGATATAGGCATTGCTACCGGTTGCAATCACTTGACAGCGGTCTTCGGCATGGAAACTTCTTAGAGCGTTTTCGAAATTTTCGATATCCTGAACCTCGTCAATAAGTATATAGTTTTGATCTCCTTTGGGGAGCTTTCCAATTACATAGTCATACAACTGCTCAGCCGTGATAATATCTCTGAATTCTTGGAACTCCTTGTTGATATATACAACATTAGCGTCGGGTTGATTTTCCTTAAGCCAATCCTTGAATAATTCAAGCACTTTGCTTTTCCCGACACGACGCTGACCGGTGAGAATAAGCATCATACCGCGATTAATCAAACTTGCAATTTTTTCAATATATTGTGGGCGAGGTATAAGTTCCATAAAATTAATTTTTTGCAAAGATAGCAAACTATAATCGGTAATCCAAATAGTTTTTGCGGAAATTACCGATTATAACCGGGAAATATTTCAAGATGATAAAAGAAAACTGCATCCCATAGTTTTGAAACTTTTGGGATGCAGTTAAATTTATTAGAGTTGTATTAATTAAAATACAGTGGTTGACTGGGATTACAGTCCTTTGCCGTGGCAGTTTTTGTATTTTTTGCCGCTACCGCAGGGGCAGGGATCGTTGCGTCCTACTTTGGGACCAACTACGGTGGGTTGAGGGGGCGCTTGGTGTCCTTGAGGAGCTGAGGCTGCACGGCGGTTGTCTTCGCCAGGGTTCTCGGCGCGAGATGTGCGGTAGCGGGTGTAGTCGGTTTGACGTTCGGGCATCGCTTGTTTTACTTCGGGCTGTGATGCCTTGTTGTCGTGTGCGCCACCTGCTACCGAGCCATCAGCAGCAGATTGTTGACGAGGTGGTTGAACGAAGATTTGTCCGCGCATGAGTGCCGACATTGTCTTTTCGTTGAGTCGATTGAGCATTCCTTCAAAGAGGTGGAACGATTCAACTTTGTAGATTACGAGCGGATCTTTCTGTTCGTATGACGCATTTTGAACCGACTGACGCAACTGGTCGAGCTCGCGGAGGTGTTCTTTCCAGAGTTCGTCAATGGTTATAAGAAGGATTGTCTTGTGCCACTCTTTAACGATTGATTTGCACTCGGTGCGATATGCTTCATTGATGTCGCAAACGATATTGAAGATGCGTTTACCGTCGGTGATAGGTACGGCGATTTTGCCTTGGGCGCCTCGATTTTCAACCCAGTCTTTGATAACGGGCATTGCAACGGCAGCAATCTGTTCAGAACGACGTTCGCGAGCTTCGGTAACTGCCTGATGGATACGTTCGATGCGGTCTTCATTTGAAAGCGATGCAAAAGTAGTTTCGTCAAACGGCATTTCAATTGTGAAAATCTTCATCAACTCCATTGACAATTCATCGTAATCGGTCGGTTGGTCGTAGGTGTTGACAAGGTTTTCAACAACATCCCAAAGCATATTTTCGAGGTCGATTCCGACACGTTCGCCGATGAGTGCGTGATGACGACGAGCGTAGATGTAAGTACGCTGTTTGTTCATCACGTCGTCATATTCGAGAAGACGTTTACGGATACCAAAGTTATTCTCTTCAACTCGTTTCTGAGCGTTCTCGATGGCGCGTGTAACCATACCTGATTCAATCATCTCACCCTCTTCAAGACCGAGACGGTCAATCATTTTCATTACGCGGTCGGTTGCGAAAAGACGCATCAGCTGGTCTTCAAACGAAACGTAGAATACTGATGAACCGGGGTCGCCTTGACGTCCGGCACGACCACGCAACTGGCGGTCAACACGGCGTGATTCGTGACGCTCAGTGCCGATGATAGCCAAACCACCGATTTCTTTGCCTTTTTCAACGCCGGTGTCTTTCATTGCTTTTACTTCTGCCGGCAGTTTGATATCGGTACCACGACCTGCCATGTTGGTAGCGATGGTCACGGCGCCGGGCAAACCTGCAAATGCCACGATTTCAGCTTCCTGCTGGTGGTATTTGGCATTCAAAACTTTGTGGTCAATATGTGCCATTTTGAGCATACGGCTCAAAAGCTCTGAAATTTCAACCGATGTTGTTCCGACAAGCACCGGACGTCCGATTTTGTGGAGACGGATAATCTCGTCGATGACAGCTTTATATTTTTCGCGTTTGGTGCGATATACACGGTCGTTCATGTCGATGCGGGCAATCGGACGGTTGGTCGGGATTGTCACAACATCGAGTTTATAGATGTCCCAGAACTCACCGGCTTCTGTCTCAGCTGTACCTGTCATACCGGCGAGCTTGTGATACATACGGAAATAGTTCTGGAGTGTGATAGTCGCAAATGTCTGGGTTGCAGCCTCTACTTTTACGCCCTCTTTTGCTTCGATAGCCTGGTGGAGACCGTCAGAATAGCGGCGACCTTCCATGATACGTCCGGTTTGCTCGTCAACAATCTTGATTTTGTTGTCGTCGATGACATATTCAACATCTTTTTCAAAGAGAGTGTATGCTTTAAGAAGCTGAGTGACAGTGTGAACACGCTCTGATTTGATTGCGTAGTTTTGCATTGCCTCGTCTTTTTTAGCTTGACGTTCAGCTTTGTCGGCGATTGTTTCAAGCTGAGAAAGTTCGGCTGCAATGTCGGGGAGCACGAAGAATGTCGGGTCATTAGCTTTACCTGTCAACTCGTCGATACCTTTATCTGTCAATTCAACCGAACGGTTCTTTTCATCAATGATGAAGTAGAGCGGGTCGGTAACAACCGGCATTTCGCGGGCGTTATCCTGAAGGTAGTATGCTTCGGTTTCGAGAAGCACGTTTTTCATACCTTCCTGGCTGAGGAATTTGATGAGCGCGCTGTTCTTAGGAAGACCTTTGAATGCTCGGAAAAGGAGGAGTGCACCCTCTTTGCGGACATCTTTATCTTCTGAAGCGAGTTTTTCTTTTGCTTCAGCCAAAATCTGAGTCACGAGTCGGCGCTGAGCATTAACGACTTTCTCAACGTTTGATTTATATTCGTTGAAAAGCTGGTCGTCACCTTTGGCAACCGGACCTGAGATGATAAGCGGTGTACGGGCATCATCAATGAGGACTGAATCTACCTCATCGACAATCGCATAATAGTGTTTGCGCTGCACAAGGTCTTGGGGAGACATTGCCATGTTATCGCGCAAGTAGTCAAAACCAAATTCGTTGTTTGTACCGAAAGTGATGTCGCAGTTGTAAGCGGCACGACGTTCAGGGGTATTGGGCTGATGTTTGTCGATGCAATCAACTGTTGCACCGTGGAACATATATAGCGGACCCATCCATTCCGAGTCACGTTTTGACAGGTAGTCGTTGACGGTTACGACGTGAACGCCACGTTTTGAAAGAGAGCGGAGGAATACGGGGAGGGTTGCCACAAGGGTCTTACCTTCACCGGTAGCCATTTCGGCAATTTTACCTTGATGAAGAACGATACCACCAATCAACTGCACGTCGTAGTGAACCATATCCCAGACAATTTCGCTACCACCGGCAAGCCAACGGTTTTTCCAGATAGCTTTGTCGCCTTCGATTTTTACGAAATCTTTACCTTGAGCAGCGAGTTCGCGGTCAAGGTCGGTTGCGGTTACTTCAATAGTTTCATTCTTGGCAAAACGAGATGCGGTCTCACGCATTGTAGCGAACACTTCGGGCAATACACGGTCGAGCTCTTTGTCGAGAGTGTCAATGATATTTTTTTCGTGAGCATCGATTTTATCCCAAACCGGTTGGCGCTGGTCAAAGGGAAGATTTTCAACTTCCTCTTTCAATGAAGCAACGGCTGCTTCATCTTCAGCGTATGAGGCTGCCAATTCGGCACGAATATCGGTTATCTTTTGACGGAGTTCGTCGTTAGAGAGCGCTTGCATTTCGGGACCGAGTTCGTTGATTCGGTCAACAATCGGCTGAATTTCTTTGAGGTCGCGTTGCGATTTATTACCAAAGAGTTTACCTAAAAATCCTGTTAAAGACATATTTATATATGTTGTGTAGTTGTTATTATCTTATCTATTTAATTAATGTGGAGAGAAGTGTATTATAAGCGCATATTAAGTCGCAGTGGCGGAAGCAGAGCCGCATTGGGGGCGCGAATACGCAGAATTGAGGTTATGGTCGGGGCAAGCGCTCTCGCATCAACCGGAGTTGAAATGGTTGCCGCTCCGGTGTTTGGCGCGAGAATGAATGCCGGAGCAATCGGAGCAACAAATCGTTGTGCCATCGGGTAGGTTGTCGGATGAGGAACTGTTGTTCCGTCATCTATTACTTCCCATCCGGGGATCACTGATACATAGATATCGCCTGCGGTCGAAATGTTTACGTTGCGTCGTGGAACTGCAACAGTTTCGACAGCTTTGCCGTTAATAATATCTTCAATAGAAAATGCTTCTGCAACACCTTCCATTTGGTTGAGCAACTCAGATGCCGAACTTCTGACCTGTTTCAACTCGAGACCACGTTTTTTAATCAGATCGTGGTTGAGATAAAATTTGTTGTCGTGAAAGCCGGTCACCCAGTCTCCGTTGCCATGGAGGGCTGTGAGATATACATTGAGAAGTGATATTGCACGTCTTGGCGAAAATTCGCCCGCTTGGGTTGCCCAACGTTCTTCTTCGCGGCGGGTAGATGTCGTTGCCGGTGTACCTGCCAGGAACAATAATGTGTTGTTCATGCCCGGCCCGTGAGTGTCAATCGCTTTGAATAGTGTAGCTAACTCGCGGTCGAGTCTAAGGTAGCTGTCCATCAGTTCCATACGCGAATCGACCTCTCTGCCATAGGTGTATGGCGAAAGTGTGTAGGCAAGATTGATCATGTCAAAGTTCTCGCCTTTGCCAAGGTTCATCGCGTTGATATAGTCAACTGCCATTGAGGTCACTTCACGATTGACCATCGGAGATGCCATAAATCGGCGGTAACGGTCATAGTCGTTCCTGACAAACGAATGGCGGAATGGAGCTAACTTTTTGTATGACGGAATATCGGGATATAGCGATGCATTTTTCAGCGGTGTCCATGCGATTGTGTCGAGCTTGATTTCGAGTGGATTGCGATGATTGCTGTTTAAAATGGGAGTCGGGACTTCTTTATAAAATGTGGTGGTTGCCCATTTACCTGTAATATCGTTGATCCAGAACGCACTGTTGGCGGCATGCCCCGACATCGCAAGTGCCTGGCTTGATTGTGGAGCTATTGTATAGACGTGACCGAGACCACCGGTTGAAATTCTGATTTCGTCACCGATGGTTGACACTCTCATCGCTTTTGGCGAGAGGGTTTCGGTAGTGAAGTTACCCATCGTTTTGCCGTCGTTGAACGTTGACACCGGGCGACGTGTCACGCGGTCGTATGTGGTCTTGGCGTCAATTCCGTTAATCGATGGGGCTGCTCCTGTAAAGAGTACAGCCGAAGCCGCTGCCGGGTCGAGTGCCGAACCAAAATCAAGGTCGGTTATTGTGATGCCTCGACTAAGCAATCGGTTGAATCCGTCCGGTCCAAAATGACCTCTCAAAAGATTGATTTGGTCAATCGAAAGTCCGTCAACAACAATTCCGACAACAAGCGAGGGGCGTTTTGTCGGTTGTTGAGCCGACAAACTCATTGTTACCATCGAGGCGACAAGCACACTAAGAAGTCCGGTATTTAGCAGTTTTTTCTTAACAGACATATTTTGTTTTTATAAATATAGTCGGCAGATCGTAGCAAGTCTATGATAATCAGCGGGTAGAAAGCTGTGTTTAGAGACTGAACGCCAAGTGCCGCTATGATGCATAAAGCAATTAGTGATGCAAAGTTAACTATTTGATATAACAATACCAAAGGAGTTAGACGATTTATTCCCGTTCCTATAACAACAATCAGCGCCAAAGGGTTCAGCCATAGGTATAGCCAGTTGGGCGATGTCGCTTCGTGAATTGAGACGAAAATTAAGAACGTAAGAACTATACCAGCCAATGCGACAAGTAAATAGTAAAAGAGGTCAAACCATCGTCCAAGTTTTGTATGACGATTTTCAAGCACTGTTACGATAATCGCTATTGCCAAAAACAACCAGCATACAAAAATCGGGGTAAGATACCAAGGTGTTGGACCTTCAGGCCCGCCATCGGCCTCATTTAATAATATCGTTGGTTTGCCAAATCGATTGTCGTTGCGTATGAGTTCAGCCACCATTGTAGGTGCAAATGTGGCCTCGTATGATGTTATTTTTTTGTCAATTCCGCTTCCGAGAGCAAGGTCAATTCCGAACTGATACCACGGATAGTTACGGTGAAAATAGGTCATCAGCTTCCTGAATGTCGGATCATCGCTAAACGTCTCGGGTATAGTGGTGATAAGCGAGTCTTCCGTTGCATGTTGTATTATTGCCAGTGGTCGGGTTGAGCAGTTGTCATAGACATAATTATAGTGATATACCCTGTTCTCAGGCTTAAGATTTTCGGTAACTACTGCAACAACATGTTCAACTTGTTTGGGTGTCAGTTTAACCGGAATTTCAATTATTCCACGTCCTTCATTTTGATATTGCTTGACGAAAATATCGGTTGGATAAGCACCTGCCTGATAGTCGGTTTCACCTTTTGTGAAACGATAGACAAAGTTTGGCGCATTAAAGTCAAACAGCCCCCAGTTTACGATAAAGTCTCCGTAGGTCGGATGATTGATGCGTAGCGCGGCATGGCCTTCAAGTTCATAAATTTCAGACCCGGGACTGCATATCAAAAGTGAAACGCTCGCATTGGAAACTGAGTCGGCAATGTTAACCTCGGCTTTGACTGATATTGCAGCCAAAACCAACAAAAAAATCAATATTGCTCTTTTAAAAATATTCATTTTTGTAATTTGCTTTGCAAAAATACGAAAATTTCCCGTTTTTTTATCTAATTTTGTGGAATATTAGCATTAGGATTTATGATTGTACTATACAGAATTTATCAAATTTGTTTTGCTCTGCCGGTTTTAATTGTACTGACAATTATAACCGCATTGATTACGGCTGCAGGCTCAATTTTGCTTAACGGTCGCTGGTGGGGATACTACCCTGCTCATTATTGGGCTAAAATGTGGTGTATTCTCATGTTTGTCCGTGTAAAAGTTATCGGTCGTGAAAACATCTCTAAAGGTAAATCTTACGTCTTTATCGCCAACCATCAGGGCGCTTATGATATTTTCTCGGTATATGGCTATCTCAATCATAATTTTAAATGGATGATGAAGGTTGAGCTTCGTCGAATGCCGTTCGTCGGATTTGCTTGTGAAAAGGCAGGTCACATTTTTGTTGACAGCTCGTCTTCGGCTGCTCTTCTTCACACTCTCCATGGTGCCGAAAACCGTTTGAAAGAGGGCGATTCGCTTGTCGTTTTCCCCGAAGGCTCTCGTACGTTTACCGGCAAGATGGGGCGTTTCAAACGCGGTGCCTATCAGCTTGCCCGTGAGTTCGGACTACAGCTTGTTCCGGTTACAATCGATGGCGCATTCCACGTTTTACCGCGTACAAAACTTCTTCCACGATACGGCACAATCAAACTGACCATTCATAAACCTGTCGATGCGCCACAGCCCGAACAAGATCTTCAACCGGTTATGAAAGAGACATTTGCAATTATTGAGTCGAGTTTGCCTCAACGTTTCCGTTCCTGAAACGTTCTAAGTTTAAAAAGAGATTAAATGGAAGCACTCGTCATTCGAAATACAGGAAGCTGGTATGTGGCTCTTGATCAAGTTACAGGTCAGGAAATCAACTGCAAGATTAAAGGAAATTTCCGTCTCAAGGGTATTCGCACGACAAACCCCGTTGCAGTTGGCGATGTCGTTGATGTGACAGTCAACCCCGACGGTACCGGCTTCATCACGGCTATTCATCCCCGTCGAAATTACATAATACGTCGCGCAAGCAACCTCTCAAAGGAATCCCATATCCTGGCTACAAATCTTGACTATGCGGTTCTCGTGGCTACGCTTGCCCATCCGACAACCTCGACAACTTTTATTGATCGGTTTCTTGCAACGGCTGAGGCTTATCGTGTTGAGGCTATTTTGGTTATTAACAAAATTGATATGCTGATCGAGCCCGAGGATAAAGAACTGCTTGATGCCGTTTGCTATCTCTATCGTTCGATTGGCTACAAGGTTATAACTCTTTCAGCAAAAACCGGCGAAGGCATCGAAAAATTAAGAGATACGATACAAGGCAAAATCACACTCTTTTCAGGAAATTCGGGTGTCGGTAAATCATCACTCATCAATGCGTTGATACCGGGTCTCGACCTCAAAACCGCCGAAATATCAGATATTCACGACACCGGTATGCACACCACCACATTCTCTGAGATGTTCCGACTGCCGGGCGAAAATGGCGGTTGGATTATTGATACTCCTGGAGTGCGTGGCTTCGGAACAATCGAAATGACCCGTCAGGAAGTATCGCACTATTTCCCTGAAATTTTTGAGATAGGGCACGACTGCCGATATGGCGACTGTACTCACACCGGCGAACCCGGATGTGCTGTCCAAAAGGCTCTTGAAGAAAATCTGATTGCTCAGTCAAGATTTAACTCATATCTCAGCATTCTTGATGATATTGAACCTGATAAATATCGTAAAGGTTACTGATAGTTCATTATATTTAATTATAATTTCCCTCATATAACGATTTTTACTATCTTTGTAGCCGAAAAATCAGTTATAACAAAATGAGTTTTGGCAAAAAAAAGATATATGGCTTAATTGGTTATCCTTTAGGTCATTCGTTCTCTAAAAACTATTTCAATACAAAGTTTGAAGGGGAGGGGATTGATGCGTCTTACGTTAATTTTGAAATTGACTCGGTCGATAAACTGCGTGATATTCTAAAAAAATATCCCAATTTGTCGGGCTTGAACGTTACAATCCCCTATAAAGAAAAGGTGATGCCTTTACTTGACGACATCGATCCGGTTGCAGCCAAAATCGGAGCGGTAAATGTCATAAAGATTATCCCTGAAAAATCGGGTAAGAAACGACTTGTTGGCTATAACAGCGACATTGTCGGCTTTTCTGATTCGATTGCTCCTTTGCTTGGCGAATGTCACAAAGAAGCCCTCATTCTCGGAACGGGAGGTGCATCGAAAGCAATATATACCGGACTTGTTAATCTTGGTTTGAAACCGACATACGTTTCACGTACGCCGCGCGAGGGTGTTATCACTTATGCCGATTTGACTCCTGATGTGATAGAACGTAACAAGGTGATTGTCAATACAACACCGGTCGGTATGTATCCCCACGTTGATGAGGCTCCCGCCATTCCCTATGACTTGATTACTCCCGATCATATATGCTATGATCTGATTTATAACCCTGACACTACCGAGTTTATGCGTCAATCGGCAATGCATGGTGCAAAAACTGTTAATGGTTTGGAAATGCTTCTTCTTCAAGCTTTTGAATCGTGGAATATTTGGCATAAATAAACTAATCATATATTTTAAATAATGACTATTGATAAAACTTCAGCTCCCAAACAAAATTTTATCGGAGCCTTCCCCAGCAAGATAGTTTATATCGTTGCAATATTTTTCATGTTGATGCCCTGGGATAAAATCGGGTTGTCATCATTGGCTATCAGTCCGGCTATAGCTCTTTTTGCCGGGCTTGTTTTTGCATTTTTCTTTACAATGCCTAATGCCTCATTTAACAAAAAGGCATCAAAAAAACTGCTCCAAATCTCGGTTGTAGGTCTTGGTTTCGGTATGAATGTCACTGAATCGCTCCGTTCGGGTGCCGAAGGTATGGCTTTCACAATCGTTTCGGTTATCAGTGTGATGGTTTTCGGTGTCTTAATCGGCTATTGGATGCACCTCGACCGCAAAACTTCTTACCTTATTTCGTCGGGTACTGCAATTTGCGGTGGTAGCGCAATCGCGGCTGTTGGTCCGGTTTTGAAAGCAAATGAAAACGAAATGGCAGTGTCGCTTGGTGTTATCTTCATTCTTAACGCTATCGCATTGTTCATCTTCCCGCCAATCGGTCACTATTTTGATATGACTCAAAACCAGTTTGGTACATGGGCTGCAATCGCTATCCACGACACTTCATCGGTGGTCGGTGCTGGAGACGCATACGGTACTGAGGCTTGCCAGATTGCGACTCTTATCAAGTGTACCCGTGCGCTTTGGATTATCCCCCTTGCGTTCGTGACAATGTTCATTTTCCGTGAAAAATCAAGCAAGATTTCAATTCCCTGGTTTATCTTCTTCTTTGTGCTTGCAATGATTGTCAATACCTATTGCGGTCTTCCCGCCGTACTTTCTCAAACACTCGTTTATATCGCCAAAAAATTGTTGATTGTCACCCTGTTCTTTATCGGTGCAAGTCTTTCAATCGGTATGATTAAACAGGTCGGTGTTAAACCGTTGATAATCGCTATCTTGCTTTGGATTATCATTGGCGTGTCGAGCCTTGTTGTCGTACTGAATACAGTACAATAACCCTATAAAACTGACGGTTTTGAAACCGCCGTTCTCCTACGTCCCCCTGTTGCCGGTGTTCATTGCTCTGGTAGCAGGGGTTCTGCTTGTATTATTGCCCTACGGAATTTACGTTGGGTGTATAATCTTGACTTTGGCAGGCGTGCTGTTGTTGATGCGACAAACCGTCTTGTCAACGCTTACGATGACTATGGCACTCGGATGGGGCGTTATGTTTATATCTCTGCCCCGTTATGTCGATGAGATTATTGCGTCAAGCGACTCCCGATTGTTCCGTCTCGTTGCAACTGTCAACAATATAGCCGAAACTCAGTCGGGGCGACGTTTAAATATAACAGTTGATAAACTTGCAGCGGATACGGTAAATTCGCCTGAATCAATCCGTCGTTTCGATATGACGCTCTATGTAGGTTCACTCTTTCCCGAAATTGAGCCCGGTGATATAATCAGTTGTAAGTCATTATTTTTCGACCGAAATCGTCCTGCCGATTTACCCGACACTGAAGATTTATTTAGAGATATAACACGCCCTGCCGCATTTTCCGACGAAGCTGAAATCTCGGTAATAGGTCACTCAAATGCGATAAGATTTAAGTTGTTGAAGGTCAGAAATTGGTTGGTTGACCGATTCTATATGGGCTCGTTGGCTCCTTCTGCATCCGATCTTCTTGCTGCTGTATTACTCGGCGACAGCGCAATGATTGACGCTTCTCGTCGTGAATCATTTTCTGCATCAGGTTTGGCTCACTTGCTTGCACTTAGTGGAGCCCATGTGGCGGTAATTGTGATGATTCTCAGTGTCATAATCATTCCGTTGAAATTGTTGAGACGTGGTGCGACATCTTATGTCGTACTTATAATTCTGTTATGGATTTATGCACTGATGACCGGATGTTCGGTGTCGGTAGTCCGAGCCGTGATTATGGCAACATTTGTTGCAGGAGCATACATCTTAAATCGCCGTCAATCGTCTCTAAATTCGCTGTTCGCCGCCGCTATTTTGATTATCATTTTCAATCCCTCAGCACTGTTTGAAGTCAGTTTTCAACTGTCGTTCCTCGCTGCCGGCTCAATATTGCTGTTATTGAACGGCTTTATGTCGTTTACGGGGCGAAATCATCTCGCGACGGTTATTGCAAAATATATCGGACTGCCTGTGGCGGCAATGGCTGGAACGTGGGCATTGTCAATTTATTATTTCGGAACGTTTCCGTTGCTTTTCCTTGTATCGTCTATTCCTGCATCATTGATTATGACAGTGATGTTGATGCTTGGTTCGGCATATCTGTTTCTTATGATGTTGGGAGTAAATTTCACGCTGTTGGCGTGGCTTTTGAATCTATTAGACCGACTGTTAACGTGGATTATCGACATAACTACTGTACCATCATGGAGCGTAGTTGACAGTATTTATTTACCTCCTGTCGCTGTCTTTCTGTTCATCCTTGTTCCGGTCGCACTTGCCGGCTTTTTCTGGCGACGCCGATTGGTGTGGGCAATTGCGACGATTGCATTGATTTTATCAGGCGTTGTAGTTACACGATTCTCAACGATTCCAACGGGCTCTGAACTCTATGTTACATCAGAGAAAAATCATACAAATGTAATCTTGCGCCACGACAACCAAATCAGGCTGCTTACGACGGCAAATCAAAATCAGCTACCTTCGCTCGTCAAAGAGTGTTCGCGCAAATACAAAAAATACATGAGTCGTCGCCGATGTGCCCAACTTGTCGGAAGTTCCATAAATGCCTCACCTTCAATCTTGCACTGGAATGATGTCTCAATAGCAATCGTTACCGGCAATCTTCCCTCAACGGTAACAGCTACAAATGTCGATTATATCCTTGTTTGTCGAGGCTTCCGAGGCGACATTGTCTCCCTCGTCGAAGACCTTTCTCCCAACGCTACAGTCATTCTCAGCAATGACCTCAACCGCCGTCGTCACGACCGCTACTTCCAAGAACTAACATCAGCATCTGTCCCCGTCCACTCAATCCGTTGCGATGGGAGTTTCACGTTGACTACGCAAATGAATATTTGAAATAAGTAGAGCAAATGCTTTGTCGGTTGGCAAATTATACTTAACTTTGCGGTACAATATCCATTTTGAATATTGTATCTATACATATTAGCTCAATCGCTATCTGAATCACCACCTCGGAATATCAAGAGCTAAGATAATCAATATTGAGATTCGTGCCATACGGTGCGGACTTTCTCATAATTGATTGTGGCTTGTGGTGAGCCAAGATAGCGTATGACGAAAGTCTGCGCTTTTTAATATTCCTATATCAAAAAACTTACTGAAATGAAAAAACTAATAGCAATGACTCTAATGCTACTACCGATGTTAGCAAGGGGACAAAAAATCATCAAATCCGAAATTGACAAATTCACAGGACAACGAATTGTTGAAACTTCTCAAGAAGCAATTGCCAAACGTAACAAGTGGAAAAATCAATGGCAACAAGTTCTTGTATCAGTACGATATACAGATGGCGAATGGACGATGCCTGTATTTTTTGAACTGGAAGAAATAGAGAAGTATGATGAAAACAGTCAAGTGATTTTACTGCTTGCAAATGGAGAAAGAATTATATTGCCGAGTTTATATACTGGCATTGGAGCCGAGGATTGTCCTATTGGGTTAGGAGGTGTCAATTCACATGTTCATGGGTTCAGCACGATTTTGCCATTGGAAAATAAAGATGTAGAATTATTGCGACAGTATGAAATAACAGATGTTAGAGTAAGTCCTCTTGGAAAAAACTATGATTTTGTTATAGGTAAAAAAGAGGGATCAACAATTATGACTATGATTAATCTTATTGATAATGCTGTAACTAAATAAATCCTTTCATATCATACCATAATTAATTTTTTTAGCTTAATTTCAGAAGAAAAATTTTTCTGACTCGCACCTCCGCATAACAAAGAATATACGCCATTCCCCCCTGCACTCCTTATGAAGATGAGCCATTGCCAGTAGTGGTGACGGCTTATTTTTATATATTTAAAATCTAAAATTAACTAACTGATGATGTACCAAGGTGCTCTTTATAAAAAAGATGCTCAATATCAGCTTGAACTTATAAAAGTTACATTTAATAAACATAATATTTACTTTAGTAAGCGGCAGGCTGCCAAGCTCGTTGGGGGCGAAACCAGACTTGAAAAGTTGATTATAAGTGGTAAAATCCGTATGGATAAACCTACGGCCAAGCAGAATGGAAAATGGTTTTGTAATGCCAGTGACTTGCTCGATTTTATTCGGCTTTAAATTAAAAGTTACATATAAATGTTACTATAATTATGTGTAATGTTGTTGTAGTGTCTTACGAAATGGTTTGAATAGAATATGCCTACAAATCAATATTTACGTCAACTCTAACATTCGTCCCTAAGTTTCATTGCATCGCTTTTCATCGCTATGCTCTGCCTAAGCCATCGGAATCAGCTATGCCGTTGCCCGCAAGCTCTCTCACTTGTCATCTGCAAACATAACGTCAAATCATTATATTTAGTGTATAAAATGCTTTTGTTTAATTCATTTAAATTTTATTTATATGACTTCCGAGAATTAAAAGCATTAAAAATTGGAGTCATAAATATCGGAGGGGTTGTCAACTTCATTTTTGCCGTTTCATTGATCGTATTAATAATATATTCGTGAGATTTCAATTTTTCTTCTTCAAAATGATATGAATATATTTCTAGATTTTCATTAATCATATGTCCAGCAAATGTTGATATCGGATTCTCCGTAGCAACTCGTTCCTCATAATTTTTGTAAAGAATCTCTGGCTTATAGGGATAAGACCAGCATTCATGTATGATGAATATGGATATAATATCCCTATCATTTTTAATCTTTTCAGATATGTCTTTTATTTTACGGTAAAATGTTGATCTTATTGAGGCATCGAATGATAGTATATTAGCTTGCATATCGTGGCGTACAATAAATATAGTGGTCATTATATGACGTTGATGAATGAATAAAAATATATAGAAATGCAATATTTTCAAAAATAGTTCATGTGTCTCATTAACTTCCACATCTAATCCATAGCCCTGCAATGAAAAATCTACCCCAGGCATTTTATCCAATGGAAATTTTATGTCTGGCATTCGCAGTTCAACTCTCCAACCATGTTCTATTTTATCACTACTCTTATAGTAAACAAGATCTTCTACGAATATGTCTGTTGTATTAAGATGAAGAATTTTCAAATTGCTGATCTTCTCCATTATATCTTGGAAGACTTTACTTTGATCATTAATTTCTTCCCTTAATGCTTTAAAGAAATTAAGCATCATCTCAATTCCGATAAATAACTTATCAAAAAGATTATCATCCGTCCCTTTCTCTTTATAGATATATTCTATAGAGAATGATGTTTCTCTACGTGGTAATACTTTTAAAAATTCATGGATTTTTTCAATTATAGTTGAATAGTCCTCATCATCTTCTGCAGTAAATTGTTTAGTCGTTAGTTTTGTGGGTTCTACACTATCATAAATTGTGATATCCACTAATTTTACAAGTTGGAATGGATGTTCTTTTGTAACCTCATTTCTTTTGTCTTTCAACCATTTGCCAATATTACCTAAAAGAAATTTATCACGCAGTCTCTCGTATGATTCAGATTGATTTGCATGTGCCAGAGACTTTTGTAGTACAAAAGTCACATTACGATATTCTGATAAGAAGCTATCTAAAGAAGCGACGTTATCAAAGAAATCATTATGTCTGCTAAATTTTTCGAGATTTACCAGTGCACTATATAGTTTCTGAGCAGCTGGGAT
>JAIDRE010000090.1 GCA_029061925.1 Muribaculaceae bacterium
AAGCGGATTCGGATCTTGTCTCTCAATATCCACAAATAAAACTTTAAGTTTCATCTATATTAAAACAGAAGAATCTTGGGACTTTAGGAACAAAACAAATAATAGCATTTGATAAAAATCATATAGGGTCGAATTCATTTATATATACGGGTAAATCAAAGATTGTGAATTTATTAAGACATATAAGAAATTCGATTGCTCATGGTAATCTTATAGTACATCCAGATGATAATAATATAATTATTGTCAAAGATTATAGTGATAAGGAGAAAAAGAATCCAACATGTTATGGACATATTTCCATTGCTAAGTTTAAAAAACTATTAAAAGTAAAAGATTTTTAAACTATTAATTAACCAATCATACTTTAATTATGAAGAAATTTATTCTCTACTTCTGCGCAGCAGTCATTATGACTATGACTGCGTGCAGTGAAAAAGATGAAGGACCTTTAGGTAATACTGAAGATAAAAATGATGAACAGTACAAAGAGGTTGTCCAACAGGCTAACGACAATGTTGCATCTGTAGGCTCACTTGTAAATGCTTTGAACAACGATGATATTATCACATCAGTAACACCAATCAAAGAGGGTGACAAAGAGGTTGGCTATACATTTGCATTTGACAATAGCCGATCAATTTCTGTTTACTATGAAAATAAAAATTCGGTACCCGCTTTAGGTGTTAAGCCGGATAATGCCGGTGATTTTTATTGGACTCTTAACGGCGAATGGCTTCTTGATGATGCCGGTAAGAAGATTTTGTATGACGGCACATCGAGTTCAATTCTACCCAAATTGAAAGTTGAAAACAGCAATTGGATGCTCTCGGTTGATAATGGAAAAACGTGGAAGAAAATCAGTCAGGTTTCATCATCAAGTCAAGGAAATAATAAAATATTTAAGGAAATTAATACATCTGACGCTGAAAGTGTTACATTCACTTTTACGGACGGCACTAAATTAGTTATCCCTCGTGAACCTGAACTAACAATCTCATTCAGCGAAGAAAAGCAGATTTTGGTTAAGCCTAACTCGACCATTAAAATCGATTATACCATCTCCGGCAAAACCGACGGCCTGAAAGTCGAAGCTGTAACCTCGGGCAATCTGAAAGCAGAGATTAAGGACAGCGAATCGACAAAAGGCACAATTACCATTACTACCGGCGAGTCGATTGATGAAAATGATAAAGTAATCCTTATTGCCAAAAACGAATCAGTTTCTACCTTAAAAACTCTGACGTTTGAAGAGGAAGAGTTTGTTAAAGTCACAAGTGAACCAGCTTATGAAATAGCTGCAGAGGGCGGTGCAATCGAGTTTACCATTGAGACAAATGCCGACTATTCAATTTTGATTCCTGAAGAAGCGAAAAGTTGGATTAGTGTTGCAGAATCACGAGCTATCCGTCAAGAAACGACATCTCTAACAATTAGTAAAAATGAAGGCGAAGCACGTAAAGCAACTATTCAAATAGTTGATAAAAAAGGTAAAACTTTTACTTCAATTGAAATTAGCCAAAAAGAATGTAAAAAAGAAGATTTAGTTTCGATTCCTTCTAATGTTATTAGAGCATTTCCTGACCCAATTTTTCGTGATTATGTTTTGAGAAATTTTGATAAAAATAAAGATGGCATTATTTCTAAAGAGGAAGCATTAAAAGTAACAAAAATTAATGTAAGAGGGACATATATAAATAACGGAGGAATTAGATCACTTGAAGGAATCCAATATTTCCCAAACTTATATTCTTTATACTGCTCTTATAACCATTTAACCACATTAGATGTCTCAAAGAATACGGAGCTGACAAAGTTAAACTGCGACGATAACAATTTGTTTTCCTTGGATGTCTCAGGCTGTACAGCGCTGACTGATTTGAGCTGCCACATAAACAAGTTGACTTCGCTGGATGTCTCAAAGAATATAAAACTGACTGAGTTGTCCTGCGGCGTTAACAAGTTAACCACGTTGGATGTCTCAAAGAATACAGAGCTGACTTTGTTGTACTGCCAAGATAACCAGTTGACCACGTTGGATGTCTCAAAGAATACAGATCTGACAATGTTGCGCTGCGAAAACAACCAGTTGACCTCACTGGATGTCACAAGATGTACTGCGTTGACTCATTTGCTCTGCTGCAATAACCAGTTGACCTCGCTGGATGTCTCAAAGAATACAGTGCTGACAGCGTTGAATTGCTCTTATAACCATTTAACCTCGTTGGATGTCTCAAAGAATACAGATCTGACAATGTTGAGCTGCGAAAACAACCAGTTGACCTCACTGGATGTCACAAGATGTACTGCGTTGACTCATTTGCTCTGCTGCAATAACCAGTTGACCTCGCTGGATGTGTCAAGGAATATAGTGCTGAATGTGTTAGACTGCAAGATGTCAAGCCTTGAATTTTTATTTGTAAAAAAAGGGAGCTATATAAAAGGAATCACGTATGACTGTAGTGATAGCTATATAAATCCAGAAACAACAATAAACTACATTTAAAGATTTTGTATAACTATATACTTGTTTTCAAAAGATATAATATTGTAAAAATCCATGAAGGTCGTTCAGTCGACCCAAAAGTGAATGTACACTTTTGTAAATCTCATGGTTAATATTATGTTACACATAATAAATAGGCACTCCTACATCGGGTAGAACCGCCGTTGTGGAGCGGTGCCTCAAAACACACAAACGGTTCGGTGTTTTTGTGATAAACCCGTTCAGGTTCGATCTTACTTCCGATTTCGATTTAATCGATGGGAATTTGTAAGATAGCACTGTCGAAGATTACCTCGAAAGAGATAATCAGTCACATAAAAAGTTTAAAGAATTCTTCCCCGGCTCACAAGGCTGGGGTTTCGTTTTTATTAACTACTTATCTTGTTTTGTTTATCATTTATAATAATGTAAGTGTAGATGGCGGGGTTAAACATGGTTGTTTGTCTCCGACAAACCTACAACACGAAATCATGGACGCACGAGCCGTAATGATCAGGCGGCTGCACCGGGGTGCAGCCCTACAAACACCAAAGGCACTGTCTCTACATCGATCCCATGTCAAAAATATGAGGGAGTCGGTGAAACCGACGATGTAACGTTAACCGCGGTTCGACTGAGCGGAGCGAGGGAGCCCGCGGGAGATGATCGACAAAACTGTGGAGTCAGGGTTTATCCCTGACGATGTATTAATACATCGTTGTGCGTTGCACAACTCCGATATGGTTGGGGGCGTGCAATCCGACAGCTCATTCGGAGCAAGCTTCTCAATCGCAATCGGTTAACAAGACATCGTCAACTGCGTTGACTCCTTTGCGTTCTACTGTTCTCCTGTCAAAAATTGGACGCAAAGACCTTGCGTCCCTACAAAACTATGGTAATCAAGCGGATGCACGAGCCGTGGCGATCAATCGGCTGCACCGGGGTACAGCCCTACAAACACCAAAGGCACTGTCTCTCCATCGGTTCCCCTGCTCCACTGTCTAAAATTGACCCGGACGAACTGTACATACATGAAAATTAAAGAGCCAAGAGCCATGCAGGGATATCAACTATTCTTATACCTTCGTAATCGGTTTCTTCGTTTCTTGTTCGGGCGAGTAGAAGTTTGGGGTATGCATCTCTAATCTGTAACAATGGAGCAACCTCACGTTTGAATGTCATTTCGGTTGAAATATCATCGCTAACTTGAATATAGATTTTTTCATTCCCTTTCATGGCAACAAAATCTATTTCCTTTTGGTATAATTTACCAACATATACATCATATCCTCGTCGCAATAATTCTATAAACACCAGGTTTTCAAGCATTCGTCCCCAATCCATATTTCGTTTACCGAGTTCGGCAAAACGTATCCCGGTGTCAGCAAGGTAATACTTACTCAGCGATTGCAGGTAGGTTTTACCCTTGACATCATATCGCTTCGCTTCATAGAATACAAAAGCATTACATAAGTAATTGATATAGTTGCCTACTGTTATATGGTTTGCCTCTATACCATCATTATTAATTGTGTTGCTTATATTTCGTGATGAGGAAATATTGCTAACATTATCCATTAGATAATGACTCACACGTTTCATCATAGTAGGATTTCCAAGTCGGTACTTATCCACAAGATCACGGATAAGTATTGTCTCATAAACATCGCGGATATATTTCTCACGATCAGCGTTTCTTGCATAGGGATATGCGCCGGCTAATCCGCCAATCTGAACATAATCAGTGAATGCATTCTGAAAGTCATTTTTTGCGACGTCAAAATAGGTGCAATATTCCTCGAAACTGAAAGGGAAAACGTGTATCTCTATATGACGACCTGTAAACAACGTTGCTAAATCACTACTTAGCAGGAATGCATTGGAGCCGGTTAGGTATATATCATATTTTTCCTCGGAATGAAGACTGTTTATGGCCAGTTCAAAGCCCTCGCACAGTTGAACTTCATCGATCATCAGATAGTTAAGAACGTCCTCTTTATATTGTTGCTCAACATATTCGTTAAGTGCATGATATTCCTTTAATTTTTCAAACCGTAACTTTGTTAGGTCTATCTCGATGATATTAGCAGTCGAATCGCCATGGCGGATATAGTCGGCAAATGCACTCAAAAGTTTAGATTTTCCTGAGCGTCTTATACCGGTTAATATCTTTATTTCGGGAGTATTCTTTACAGCAGATAATTGACTGATATAATGAGGTCTATTTATTAGCTTCATACCTTTACGTTTTACAAACTGAAAAAAAAATCATTTTTGGTAAGTGACGCAAAGTTACAAATAATTTTTTATTTAGCAATAGGTTCAACATCTTCGACGTTGGGACCGGGTGCGGTGCATTCCATTCTCAGCCAAGGCTCTATCGAGCCATGACTGAGTTAATTAAATTCATCATCTCCGATGATGCTTACCCGAGTAATCTTGTTTGTGTCATAATATAGGGTGGGGCAGAGTTCACCAAGCGTATCGTATCATAAAGTTTGTCGGAGACAAACAACTAATATAACCCTGCCATCGAGCCGTTTAGGCTCGTTGGTAGGGAATACGATCGCCCACCCCCATTCACATCCTTGAAGAGGATGAACATAACAAACTCAACAAGACATCGTCAACTTTGTTGACTCCTTTGTGTTCTCCGGCCTAAAGGGCGCAATATATTGCACCCATATAAAACGATGGTAATCAATCGGATGCACGAGCCGTGGCGATCAGGCGGCTGCACCGGGGTACAGCCCTACGAACTAACCGATTATATTTATTCCTCGGTTATCTTTCTATAGTCGTTGAGGAATTTCATGAGTTGGCGAATGCCTATCGAGAAACCAGCGAGGGCTCCAAGTCCTACACCCCACAAAAAGGCGGTGTTGTCACACAAATTGTAACATAAAATCCCTATCCATATAAAAGCAAACGGCAGTAGGATTGCGATAAACTGTAGATGACGTTTGCGATAAAACAGGGCGCGGGTTGCTACCTCTTTAATTGTCATAGTGGTACAATCAATAGAACGGATTCCACGATAGAGCCATAAATCCATCAATCCGCAAGTCAAAAAATAGATTGAGGAGAATATTATGATCGTCAAACGGTTATCTATCTGAATCTCCGGATTGTAAAACGTCAGAGGTGCCCAAATCACAAACAGCAATCCAATTATTGCAAAGCGTTTATATCGGTGTGCAAGATTTTCAAGCGCCGTGCGACGACGACCGCTATATATATCTTCATAGTCATGAGAACCGATAGTAGATAGGCGTACATCGCGCCATTCTTTTTTTACATCTTCTTCCATAGTTTATTTCATATTTACAAGTTTATCTTTTGCTCGACGTAAACGGGTTGCAACCGTGTTGCGCGGCAACCCTACCATTGTTGAAATTTCGTCATAGCTAAACTCGTCAAGCCACAACAACACTATCGCTTTGTCAACCGGCGACAAACACGCTATCATATCGTGCAATTCAGCGATCATGCGACGTCGATCTTCCGACTCATCAATCATTCCGTAGAGTTCAAGACGATCTGATTCGGGAATCTCACGGCGACGTCTCAATGTTGAGACACAGGTATTGAGCGTAACGCGATAAATCCATGTCCTTATATCAGAGTCGCCCCGAAATCGTTCAAGTCCCTGCCAAATATTGACTAAAGCGTCTTGATGAAGGTCGTCAAACTCATCACGGCAGCGAGCATAACCAAAGCAAATTTTTGCTATCATCGAGTCGTATTGAGAAACAATCTCGTTAAAACGGCACCGTTGCTCAACCTCTGATTTATCAGCCGGCTTGGCAAACAGCATTGCCATTGACTCAAACAGACGATTGAGCAATGAACGGTTATTATATGTGGGTAAAGATAGTGTCATCGACTGCGAAATTACATTTTACTTATTAGTCGCACAAATATTTCAAATAGTTTCATCAAATTAAAAATTTTTATCGAACTTTTTACTCTTGGTATTTTTTATTATCTTTGAAGCTAAATTATAAACGAATACTTTATATCAGCATGAAACATATCAAACACCTTACATTTTTGGCAGTCGCTGCCCTCGGAATGTCGGTTTCGGCTCAGACCTATGTAAGCTCTCCCGCCTACAAGTGGGTCGGTGACTCAATAGTTCAAGGCAACTTCAAGGCATACGCCGTCAGCGATAAAGAAATTGTATCAAACTATGCGGCTCAGCCCCATTATTTCATGCCGATTGACAATAAATGGGAACTGAAAAACAATATTTCAGATTACCCCTATCTGGTTACAACCAACAAACTTCATCGTGCTATTTTCAACATGGGACTCGACGAGATGATTAATGCAGTCGAACCCGATACAACCCTACGCACCGGTAAGGAATGGGCAGGCGTTTGGACTCGTGACGTGAGCTATTCAATCATTCTCTCAATGGCTTATCTTCAACCCGAGGCTTCAAAAATATCACTGATGAAAAAAGTCAACAGCCGTGGGCAGATAATACAAGACACCGGATCGGGTGGCGCATGGCCAATCAGTTCCGACCGTATGGTTTGGGCACTCGCCGCCTTTGAAGTCTATAAAGTTACCGGCGACCAACAGTGGCTCAAATTCATCTATCCAATTATTAAAGAGTCGTTTGACGTCGATTATAAAACAATCTTTGACCCTGAAACCGGACTTGTTCACGGCGAGACCTCGTTTATTGACTGGCGCGAACAAAGCTATCCAAAATGGATGCAGACCGCCGACATCTATCAAAGTGAAGCAATGAGTACAAACGTTGTGCACGCCGCCGGTCTCAAAATTCTGTCTCAAATAGCAACCCTTCTCGGCTATAATAAAGAGAGCGCGACCTATCTCCAACGTGCCGAGGCGATGAAACAGGCTATCAATGAACAATTCTGGCTCAACGACAAAGGCTTTTATGCGATGTATCTTTATGGTCGCGACTATCCAATTCTGAATAAACGGGCTGAAACGCTCGGCGAGTCGCTTGCCATACTTTATGACATAGCCTCAACCGACAGGGCTGTTTCGATTACTGAAAACAATCCCGTCACTCCTTACGGACCCGCGGTTTTCTATCCGCAGATCCCTGATATGCCCTCATATCACAACAATGCGCTGTGGCCATTCGTGGCATCATACTGGGCTCTTGCAAATGCAAAAGCTCACAACGAAGAGGGAACAATGCTCGGTATCGGAGCTGTATTCCGCCCTGCCGCACTTTTTGCCACCAACAAAGAAAATCTGAATCTTGACAACGGAGATATTGCGACCGAACTCAATTCGTCAAATATGCTCTGGTCACTTTCGGGTAACCTTGCAATCACCTGTCGTATTTTATTCGGTATCAACTTTGAAACTGACGGTATTCAGTTTACGCCATTCATACCGAAAGCATTCAGCGATTCTCGTACACTTTCGAACTTCAGCTATCGCGATGCAAAACTCAACATCACCGTTGAGGGTCACGGCGACAAAATTAAATATGTCATGCTGAACGGCAAGATTGTTGACTCGTACATCCCTGCCAAGAATCTCAAAGGGAACTGCACTATCAAAATCATAATGGCAAACAATGATATTGCAAAAATATCAATTAACAATCAGCCCAACATCAAAACCCCGGTTACCCCGATTACACGTGCTCACGAAGGGGTGATGACATGGACTCCGATTGAATATATCGACTATTATATCATCCTAAAAAACGGACGTGAAATTGCCCGTACTCAACTAACGTCGTGGAAGATGGACCCCGATGGCGAATATCAAGTTATCGGTGTCAACCAAAATGGTGTAGAATCCTTTGCGTCAGAGCCACTTAACAATACCAAGAAAATTGTTATTGACATCCCCTCTGACATTACGACAATCACATCAAGCGAAGTTTCATATCGCCCCGATGTAAAGATTGAAGGATTTGAGGGTGACGGATTTGTTGAGATTGACCACTACTCAATTCCGGTAAGCATTCCTGTTAAGATTAACCGTCCGGGCAGGTATGGTATCGTGTTTATCTATGCCAACGGAAACGGTCCGGTCAACACCGAAAACAAATGTGCCGTCCGTACGCTCACTCTAAACGGTAAGGCAGTTGGAACAATCGTGATGCCGACACGAGGTGTCGGAAGATGGAACGACTGGGGTACAACAAACTCGCTTGCCGTCGAATTACCGGGTGGCAATTCAAACCTCTCGCTCGTCTTTGAGCCGTGGAATGAAAACATGAACTTGTCAACCAACCACGCAATCATCGACCGCGTAGTTCTCACATACTTAGGTAACTGAAAATGCACTATTTCATATCAGCAGGTGAAGCATCGGGCGACCTTCATGCCGCCGACTTAATCAAAGAGCTAAAGGCTGCCGACCCTGATGCGTCGTTCACTTTTCTCGGTGGAGACAAGATGGCAGAAGCTTCGGGGCGAGGTCCGCTTATCCATTATCGCGAAATGGCTTACATGGGTTTTGTAAATGTGGCGATGAACTTAAAAAAAGTTCTCACAAACCTTTCAACAGCCCAAAATGCGTTGATTGCAGTCAAGCCTGATTGTCTCATTTTGGTTGACTATCCATCGTTCAACTTGCGACTTGCCGAAACTGCATACAGCCGAAATATACCGGTGTATTACTATATTTCGCCAAAGGTATGGGCTTGGAAAGAGAATCGCGTTAAGACAATGAAACGCCTGATTAAACGAATATTCTCGATTCTTCCATTCGAGACTGCATACTTTGCGAAGAAAGGAATTGACGTGAAATACGTCGGCAATCCGAGTCTTCATGAGGTTGACCGCAAAATGGCAAAGTTACCTTCTGAATACAAATTCCGTCACAATCACGGTCTTGCCCCAAAACCAATTATCGCACTTTTACCCGGTAGCCGTGTAGGCGAAATCAAGGATAATTTGCCCGTCATGGCGCGCGCTGTTGCAGATATGGCCGAATATCAACCGGTTATTGCCGCATCACCGGCTATTGATACTGAGCTTTATAAAACTCTTGCACCCGGTATCAAATTTATATCTGACGCAACATTTGAACTGCTTGCATTTTCACGTGTCGCAGTCGTTACGAGCGGAACTGCAACACTTGAAGCCGCACTTATCGGTACACCTCAAATTGCAGTCTATCGATCGGTCGGGTCAAAAATTGTTTATGGAATTTTTGAACGCATACTGAAAATAGATTACGTTACTCTACCAAACCTCATCATGAACAAGGAGATTATTCCCGAACTGCTGATGCATCATTGTACACCGAAAGAGATTCAGTCTTACCTTGCTCCACTTCTTGGCGACACCTCGATGCGCAAAAAAATGATAGAGTACTATGCCGAAATGCGTAAACGACTCGGAACCTCCGACCCGGCAAAAGAAACAGCAACAACCATTGTCAACGACTTGAAAAATAATAAATAACTGTGCCTCGGCAATCTGATAAAAGTCCAATTACACCGCTGAATCTTCCACCTGCTCAGCTTAAGCTCAGACGCTCTGACAAGGGTGACATTGTTGTGTTTGACCCATTGCGTAAGAAAAATGTCATACTCACCCCCGAAGAATGGGTGCGCCAAAACTTTGTGTCTTATATGACGAATCAACTCGGCTATCCTCAATCACTTATGGCAAACGAGATAGCAATCACGCTCAACAACACCCGTCGCCGATGTGACACCGTCGTGTATGATCTTCACGCCAAACCGATGGTGATAGTCGAATATAAAGCACCTGAAATCGACATAACCCAAGAGGTTTTTGATCAGATTGTACGATATAACATGGTGCTTCACGCTCGATGTCTTATTGTGTCAAACGGCTTGTCGCATTACTGCTGTATCATCGACTATAACAACTCTACCTATAAGTTTTTGAAAGAAGTACCAACTTTTGCTCAACTTACAGCTGATAACACAAAATGAATCTCCTGAATAAATACATCACAGACTATAAATCAATCATTCGTCTCGGACTCCCTATTCTAATCGGGCAACTCGGAATGATTGTAGTCGGATTTGCCGACAACATCATGCTTGGACGATATTCGACCGAGGCGTTGGCTTCGGCATCGTTTGTCAACAACATGTTTAATGTTGCCATATTCGCCTGTATGGGATTTACCTATGGCTTGACTCCAATCGTCGCCACCCTTTTTTCACGCGAGCAACATCACGAAATCGGTTCAAACGTGAGAGTCGGACTGATTTTCAACATCCTCTTTGCCGGCATTGTCACGATAGTAATGTCGATTATTTACTACAATATTGAACGTATGGGTCAGCCCGAAGAACTGATTCCGCTCATCAAACCCTACTTCTTGATATATCTTGCAGGCGTCATCCCTATAACTGTCTTCTCGGTGTTTTCACAATGGAGTTATGGCATCAAAAATACACGCATGCCAATGTGGATTATCCTTGCCGGCAATCTTTTAAACATAATCGGTAACTATATTTTAATTTACGGTCACTGGGGAATGCCCGAAATGGGACTTATCGGTGCGGGTAGCTCGACACTATTCACCCGCCTGTTTTGTGTGGTCGTGATCTTATCAATATTTTTCTTCAAGAAAAAATATTCGGTTTATGCCACCGGATTTCGTCATGGTACAATTAAACCGGGCTTAATTTCCAAGATAAACCGTACGTCGTGGCCTGTAGCAATGCAGATGTCAATGGAATCAGGGTCATTTACTTTTGCAGCAGTAGTGGCGGGTTGGCTTGGTGCTATCGAACTTGCATCGTTTCAGGTAACGGTTATAATCGGGACGCTCGGTTTTTGTATCTACTACAGTATCGGAGCGGCAGTCAGTGTCCTCGTTGCTAATGAAGCAGGCAAAGCCGACCGAAAAGCGATGCGCCGAGTCGGGTTTGCCGGGTATCATGTTATACTTTTCTGTGCGCTTTGTTCATCGACATTGTTCTTGTCGCTTGGCGAGACACTTGTTCATGTTTTCACTGAAGACGTTAGAGTAATCACGACCACTGTCGGCATCCTCGCTCCATTAGTTCTATATCAACTTGCCGATGCCACTCAAATCAACTTTGCCAACGCCCTTCGAGGAACATCAAAGGTTATGCCAATGCTATGGATAGCCTTCGTCAGCTATATTATCATCGGTGCGCCGGCAACCTACATCCTTGCCATCCCCCTCAACCTCGGCATGTACGGCATAATATTAAGCTTCTCAGTTTCACTATTTGTTGCCGCTACCGGCTTCCTATTCTTTTTCCTTCAATCAACCAGGAGTTAGATGGATGTTATGGGAAAGATGGGAATTGTAGGAATGGTTTCATATTTCTCAACTATCCCATTATTCTCATTTGTCATTATTTTGTTGTTTGCGATAGGCAAGGCGAACATGAGTCATTTCTTCACGTATTACTCCATATTCAAGAAAATATTTATTAGCACTCTCAATAAATCTCTTACTCGTATATACTCTTCATAGTTGGCTAAAAGATCATCAATACTTGCTTTCGCTACATTGGACAGTTTAATTCCAGTTTCGCAAGATGTTTTTAAGGCAGCCGAACCCTCGTTTACAACAGCGGGCGGCTTGTATCACTTGGTCAATTGTGCGGTCTCCTCATGTTAAGAAATCTATGAGCAAAGTGATATGTCAGGTCTTAGATGCATTCCCCTTTCCTATAGACATCAATTCGCGATAATCACCTCTTGAAGTTATAAAATCTTTCGTGTTCATTTAGATAGCGTTCCATTGACCGGTTGTTTCTTGCTGAGCGCAATCATTGCGAAAGTGAAAATACCGAGGAGGATGAACATAAGGGTTTGGGCACCCATTACAAGGTTGCTGAAGGCGGTGGCATTCATGCGGAACATTTCGGTAGCAGATTGGGTCAAACCTGTTGGCATGTATATTGTCAAACCAAATATTACGGCGATTTGCCATGGGCCGATTCCTCCATTTGAGGGGATTGCCATTGCAATACTTGATAAAACGAAGCAAACGAGTGCGACAATTATTCCGTTGTCAGCCAACAGCTCGCGCGAGAATGGGAAGGCATAGAAACAGATATATAACTGTAAGAAATAACAGCCCCACAGGGCAATATCTAAAAACAACCATTGGAATTTATGGGGCATCTTGGCGATGACCGCAAAGCCTTGCCAAAGTTCGCGAATTATCGACCTAATTTTCACCATTATGGCGTTTTGGCTGTTTGATTTTAGGAAATAGATGACTATTCCAAGAAGTATGATGACCGCACCCCAAACCAATGGCGAGGTAATCAATCGTTGTATTCCTTCATAGACTTCGGGATATTTCTGCAGAAACGCCATGATAGCCGGTGTCGCCAGTAAAAAGGTGATGAAAGTGAGCGTCAAAACGGTTAATGTGTCAGCCACACGTTCACACAGCAACGAACCGAATATCGTTGCAAACGGTTTGTTACTGCGATGGGCTACATAGCCCGAACGCCATATTTCACCGAGTCGCGGAAACACTAGGTTGACGGCATACATACCGAAAACGCTCAGCGTCAAATACCACAACGACACACGACAATCGAGCGCATCGAGTTGAATTTTCCAACGTACAGCTCTGATAACGTGAGAAAACACACTGATAATCAAGGCTAAAGCAATCCAACTAAAGTTGCAATCGCGCTTGATTATTGCAATCATTTCATTAAAATCAATACCGGTGAACAGCAGGTAACATAAACCCACTGTTATCACCAACGGGATTACAATTTTTAATCCCGTAACAAATATTGATTCCTTTTTTTTAACCACCAAAGTTGTCGTAGTGTATGCTTTCGGGATCTACGCCGAGCGAGTCGAGCATTTTGTTGACTGCCGCACTCATCGGACCGGGTCCACACATATAATATTCGATATCTTCAGGTGCTTCATGATTTTTGAGGTATGTGTCATAAATAACCTGATGAACAAATCCGGGAGTATATTTCACGCCTGCGGCATCGGCTGCCGGGTCGGGACGGTCGAGTGCAAGGTGGAAGTGGAAATTGGGGAATTCTTTTTCCAACTCAAGGAAGTCGTTGAGGTAGAACACTTCATTGAGAGCACGAGCACCATAGAAATAGTGCATTTCGCGATCGGTTGTATGAAGTGTCTTGGTCATGTGCATAATCTGAGCACGCAACGGTGCCATACCTGCACCACCACCAATCCACATCATCTCAGCTTTAGAGTTGAAGTTGGGATGGAAGTCACCGTAAGGACCACTCATGCGCACCTTGTCACCGGGTTTGAGTGTGAAGATATAGCTTGATGCAATACCGGGCATAACGTCCATAAATCCGACCTCAGGTTTCGGCTTGAACGGAGGTGTCGCAATACGAACAGTCAACATAAAGCGGTCACCTTCTGCCGGATAGTTTGCCATTGAATAGGCGCGGACTGTTGTCTCGGTGTTTTTACAAGCAAGAGAGAAGAGTCCGAATTTCTCCCATGAAGGCAAATATTCGTCACCGATAAGTGCTTTATCGATGTCGCGGTCATAACTCATTTCAAAAGGTGGAATCTTGATTTGAGCATACGATCCGGGGATAAAGTTCATGTGTTCGCCGGGAGGTAAAGCGACAATAAATTCTTTGATGAATGTTGCAACATTCTTGTTTGAGACAACTTCACATTCCCATTCCTTGATGTCGAGAACCGACTCGGGAACACCTATTTTCATGTTGTCCTTAACTTTTACCTGACAAGCCAAACGCCAGTCATCTTTAATTTCTTTGCGAGAGAAGTGAACGGTTTCGGTAGGCAAGATTTCGCCACCACCTTCAAACACCTGTACCTTGCACTGTCCGCAACTACCCTTACCGCCACAAGCTGAGGGGAGGAAGACGTTGGCGTCAGCCATTGTTGAAAGAAGCGATTTACCTGAACGAGCCTCGACGTTTTTCTTTCCGTTGAGCGTGATGTCAACCATTCCCGACTTAACAAGATAACGCTTAGCCAAAAGCAATATCGCCACAAGTAACAGAGTGATAACCAAGAAGATTGCCACACTGCTCATGAGCGTCAAGGTTGACGCTGTCATTGTTGTTAATATGAGTGAGTGTATCATTACTGTCAACTTTTTTTAGATTTTAATACCGAGAAAGCTCATGAAAGCAATACCCATCAGTGCTGTGATGATAAATGTAATACCGATTCCGCGCAAAGGTTTGGGTACGTTTGAATAAGAGGAAACTCGTTCGCGGATAGCTGCTATTGCAGTGATAGCGAGCAACCATCCGAACCCCCAGCCGGCACCGGCACAAGTAGCAGTCCACACGCTACCGAAGTCGCGTTGCTGCATAAAGAGCGAACCACCGAGAATTGCACAGTTAACAGCAATCAACGGCAAGAAGATACCAAGCGACGCATAAAGCGACGGACTATATTTTTCAACGACCATTTCAACAAGCTGGGTCATTGATGCGATAACAGCGATAAACATGATGAGCGACAAGAAGCTCAAATCAACATCGGCAAATTCGGGGCCGAGCCA
>JAIDRE010000091.1 GCA_029061925.1 Muribaculaceae bacterium
CATTTATATGTAGTAATGGAGGTGTAAAATATCGCCCTGATGTTTCTGACGAATTCAATTTTTTTGAGTTGATATGCCACTTCAGAGATTGGGTTCTCGACCACAATAAAATAAAAGAAATCACCCATCTCAACGCTTTCCGTGGTCTGTTTAAAATGGCGCTTCCGCGCTTAAAAGCAATAGCCATCCGAGCCCGCAAAGAAACGTCGGCAGCTTAATTCCATGTGTAGTTTTGGCGGCTGGTTCTGAAGCTGACGATGCTGTAATAGAAGTTGTAGAGCGGGCGGAAGATTGAGTTGAGGGGAACGCTTAGCGGGCTCAGTTCTTCACCGATTGCCATAGCTGATTTGCCCCATGCCACTGACATGATTGTGGCTGTGATGACAAATGTAATGGCAACCCAAATTGCCGGAATGAGCGATGGCAAACCCAAGATTGCGGCGGCGATTCCGGTTGAGAGTCCGATAAAACGTAACCAAGAGCCGAAACTCATCATCAAATTGCCTGACTTGAATATGCGACGTCCTGTAAATATATGGCTCTTTTTGTCATGACGATGATATTTGCCGGGGTTGTTGGGGCTGAAATAGAGTATAGCCTCTGACGCCAAAACAACGGCTGTGTTGTGCTTGTTGCAAATTTCAGAGATGAAGATGTCGTCGTCGCCTCCGTGAAGATTGAGCGAACGTGAAAATCCGTTGTTGGCAAGGAATGTTTTCTTGCTGATTACAAGGTTATTGTTGTTTGCTCGGTAAGGTGAACCGTTGATTGCCGAACCGAGATATGCGGCTGATGTTGCAACGCGGTCAAACGCCTGCATTGACGATAGGCGGGTGTAGTGGTCGAGAGCACAATATCCGATGACAACTTCTTTGCCTTCGGCATATGGGCGAACCATCAGCTCAAGCCAACGTTTTGATTCGATTTGAACGCCGGCATTTGTGAAAACGACGCAATCGTGACGTGCGCCTTTGATTCCGAGGGTCATCGCAAGTTTGCGACGGCTAAGGCTGTGGGCATCGTCGGGTACAAACGTGATGTACAAATTTTTATGAGTGTTGTGTATCAGGTTCACAATGTCTTTGACATCGTCTGACTGACCGTCGTTGACAACTGTAACATCAAACTCGGCAGGATAGTCCTGTTCAAGAATGGCGTTGAGTGTTTCGGCAAGACCCTGACAGTCGGGAGTGGCATAGACAACGACCGAAACCGACGGGAGTTGTCGGTCAAACGGTTCGTCTTCATTGGCTTTGTCGCGCAATGATTTACGAAAGACTGTTGTAATAAAATGACGATATACGGTTATTAATAGAAATAGGCTTACAAAACTTACTGCGAGCAAAATAAGTATCAATTCAGGGAACATGAAGTCCAAGCCTAAATCCAATGCTATAGTATCGATGTCAAAATCAAAGTTCATGACGTTTTAAATCAGAATTCAGAAGAAAAATGGAATTTAATTTTCGGGAAATCAGCTTGCGCCATCTGCAGAACATAGTTTGAGTCGGCAAGAAATACATCGCGCCCCTCTTTATCTACAGCCATAAACTGATGTTTGCGGCGCTTGAATTCCTAAAGATCTTCGGAATCATCGAATACGATCCAGCAGGCTTTGTAGAGAGAAATCGGTTCCCATCGGCAGTGCTGTCACTTATACACAAAAGACCCGTCCCACGA
>JAIDRE010000092.1 GCA_029061925.1 Muribaculaceae bacterium
ATTTCCGCACAATTTCCGCACAATTTCCGCACAAATTTTTTTTGTTTATTCGCTAAACACCTTTTTATTTGCAAAATAAAAAATTTATTCAACCTTTTAATTAAACCAATCACAAAATTTATGTTGAAACCAAAATTATTTTTTTGTCTACTAATCGTAATTTTAAGTTCCTGTTCAAATGTTGATCCGATCTTAGAAGAAGCTTGGGACAACTCACTTGAACTTGAAACTTCTAAATATAGGAGTTTAGAAGACGCTTTAGAAATAGCACAAAATAATCCATTTATTCAAACTTCAACAAGAACAAAAAATTCCATTGATAGAAGTGCGGTACATATTATCGTAAAAAATAACTCACGTTCTTTAGATGCAGACACACTAATGTATGTTGTTAACTACGAAAATAATAATGGATTTTCAATTATTAGTGCTGATAAAGGTTTACCAGATATTTTAGCTATTACAGAAAAAGGGCATTATAACCCGGAGACTAAGATGAAAAATATACCATTTCAAGAATATATTTCTTCTCTTGAAAAGTCTTTGTCAGATTATAGCACAAATAAAGTATATGGATTAACTAAGCCCGATCCTCTTCCCGGACAGGAGCCATTTGTAAGATATAGAACAGAGGAGTCATCTAAGACCCTTGTTAATATTGGTCCAAAAGTAAAAGTAAATTGGGGACAAGAAGGTTGTGAGGGTAAATATGCACCGAACAAAATAGCAGGATGTACTAATATTGCATGTGCAATGATAATGTCATATTTTCAGCATCCTACTCAAATAACATTAACCTTTCCAGATCGACCTGTTTCAAGCACAATATTGCCTTGGTCTGAAATGTCGAAACATTCAGGTCTTGATAAGTCATTTGGAACATGTAATGATGACGCGACAGCATCTGCTCATGAGGCAATTTCTCTTTTAGTTAGAGAATTAGGGTATCGAAACAATTCTGATTATTCAAATCCCGAAAGTACATCTACTGGTGTCAATGCAATCATTAAAACGATGAATGAACTTGGTTATAATACACCATCTTTTGCATCGTTTAATGAGAAATCACTTTTAAGCCTCTCAGACGGGATAATTTCATTAATTGCATACAGAGAAATTGCAGAAAATGGAGAAACCAAAAGAATAGGACATAATTGGTTGATTGACGGCCATAAAAGAATAGAAAAAACAGTTGTTGTATATAAGATTGAATGGCTACCCGGTTGGCTTGAGGAAAAAGAATCGTATCTGACCACAGAGCGCACAATCACAGATTACGTTCATCATAATTGGGGCTGGGACGGGGATTGCAATGGCTATTTTTTCTATGGTACGTATAATCCTCAAAATGGGATAGAGTACGATAATCCCAATGCCTATAACAGAATTAATCGTGAATACTATTATTCACACTTATATAGTACAATTTCTAAAAAATAATGACTATGAAACTCTTAAACCGATCAATGATTATTCTTTCTACTGCACTTTCAATGGGATTTTGCAGTTGTAACGATAGTGAAGACAGCCCCAATACAAATAAAAAAGGTCGTGAATATTTCGAGGCTATTCCATTGACAGTAGAACAGATAGAAATTGTTGAGTCTCAGAGTGACGCTGCTTTCAAATTATTCAAGGCGGTTAATAATGCCTCTAAAGAAGATAACGTTTTCTTTTCGCCTCTCAGCTTTTCAATCGACCTATCGATGATTGCTAACGGTGCGACTGACGAGACCCTTTCTCAAATTAAAGATATACTCGGCGTTTCAGACCTTTCCCTTGACGAGGTGAATAAGTTAAACCGTCTTATGCTTGAAGAACTTCCGATTGCTGATCGAAAAACCAGTTTGTCTTTGGCAAATGCTATTTGGGTCAAAAAGGATGTTGAGTTGAAAAAAGAGTTCAAAACAACTGTCCAAGATTATTATGATGCTACAATAAAGAGTGCTGAATTATCAACAGATAAAACCCGTAAAGAAATCAACAACTGGGCATCGAAAGCCACCAATGGACTAATCCCCGAATTTCTTGAAACTAATCTCTCGCCCGAGATTTCAAGTATCATCTTAAATGCTCTATATTTTAACGGTAGATGGGATGATGTGTTTAACAAAGACTTGACAAAAGAGAGTGATTTTAAGACTGCCAACGGAGCTACAATAAAAGTCCCGATGATGGAAAAAAGTTGTCGTAGTATCTTCTATGATAACGGCGAAACAATGAAGGGAATGCGCCTGAGATATGGGAACGGCAGTTATTATATGACTGTTATTAAACCATACGAAGGTGTTTCTGTTGACAAGGTTATCGAAACTTTGACAAGAGAATCATACACCAGCTTGAAAAACAGCTCAAAAATTGCTGACATTACGTTGACAATGCCTCGTTATAAAATAAATAGCGAAATTTCGTTCGGAGATATTTTGCCTAATATGGGATATGACAAAATTTTTGGTGTAGAATATCCTTTAATGGCATCGTCAAAATCTATTTTGACTGAGATAAAACAGAAAACTTCAATTAGTGTTGATGAGGAAGGAGCAGAGGCTGCCGCCGTAACCGGTGGCTTAATGTGTACTGACCCGGGCCCTGATATGACTGAATATCCTAAGGTTACATTGAATCTTGACTCTCCGTTCATTTTCCTTATTGAGGAGACAAGCACCGGCTCAATCCTATTTATCGGAAAAGTGTCGCATCCCTAACCTTAATAAAATTTTATACTATACAAAAAAGCAGGGTGAGTTGAGTCTCACTCTGCTTTTTGTCTCACTTAGTTTTATATGTTATGCTTTAGGGGTTGCTTGATCAGGGGTAGCCTGGATTCCGGGGAGCGGTTTTGTTGAAGCAATTCCTGTATTTTCAATTTCAAATTTGTTGTGGTTGGGCGCATTGTAGATATTAAGACCAAACTCAGGAGCAACGACTGCAATATGTTCAAAAAGTGCGCTCTGGACTGCCTCGTATGCGGGCCACTCATTGTGGGGTGTAAATACGAATAACTGTAAGGGAGTACCAAACTCAGTCGGCTGCTGAAGACGTACAAGCATATACTGGTCTTTGCTGATAGCATCGTTATTTTTCAAATAGAGACCTAAGTATGCACGGAAAAGTCCCATGTTGGTGTCGATGGTACCATTAACCGGCGCCATTTCAGCATTGTATTCGGGACCTTGACCGGCAGCCTTACGGCTACGGGCATTGTCAACAAACGGTTCCAAAATCGGGAACTTGGCGACCAAGCTGTCGATTGTAGCATCGTCAATCGCCTTGATTGAATCATTAGCAAAATAATAGTAACGGGCAATCTGACGGGCACCGGAGTCGGTCATTCCTCGCCAGTTTTGGAACGAAGTTGATACCAGTGTATAGGGTGGCACCATGATAATCGTATTATCCCAGTTTTGCACTTTTACCGTAGTCAAAGTAACCTCGATAACCGTACCATCGGCAGGTGTATTTGTAACCACAATCCAGTCACCGACACGCAACATATCGTTTTGAGACAACTGAATACCGGCTACCAATCCGAGTATCGAATCCTTGAAAATCAACATTAGAGCAGTGGCAAAAATACCAAGTCCGGCAAGCAATGCGCCGGGCGATTTATCAAGTATGATCGAAAGGATTGCCAATGAAATCAAAATCCATACAATGCCGTGACCCGTATTCAATAACCCCCTGAGAGGGTGATGATCGGTATTTTGATGAGAATCAAAATGAGTCCACAAGAAAGTCAGTACGGCATTAATACCTATTCCAAGCATAATCATAAAATAGATAATCACACCTCGATCAATCAGTTTAAGCGTATGACTGTCAGTCTCAAATGCAAACGGAATAAGAGCAAGGAATACTAACGGCGGGATAATGTGAGAACACTTGCTGAAAGTTCTCTGCTGAAGAAGTTCATTACCGACATCGGTCGGATGAAGCTGAACCATCTTTCTCGCTACAAATACTACAATTTTCCTTATTGCCCACCCTAAAAACAGAGCGATTGCCACAATCAGACTGAAGTAAACAATCTCTTCTAAAGTTTTTTCATTTTCTAAACCGATTTTATTGAGAATGGCGTCAATATGGGTCACGAGCCATTCTCCAACTTTATGGGTAGGAATAAGATTATAAAACATAATAGATAAATTATAGTAACGTTAATATATAAAGTATAACGCTACAATAGGCATTTTGGTTTATCTGATTATTGGCCAACGGTATAGTTTTACCTTTCTTGACAGCTCATTCTCACGCCCTTCACAGTATCGATTACACAACCTATGGAATCGGTCGCTATGGTTCATCTCGGTCAGATGGGCGAGTTCATGACATATAATATACTCCTTCAGCTCGCGCGGAAGGAACATTACCATGTAGCTCAACGCAATTTCACGGCGGGGATTACAAAAGCCAAGGGTACGATGTCCGTGAGAAATCATCCATTTAGCCGGAGCAACGCCCAGTCTTTCAGACACTTCAACGGCAATAGGAATAAGGATTTTTGGCGCAAGATTTTGGGCTATGCGACAAATCAAACCGTTAACACGTCTTGTAAAATCATCATCACTGAAATCGGCACCATTTGATACCATTATTTTACATCCGATAGGCGAGTATGTCGCAGTAATCTTGTCATCGCCAATCGATTTTCTGATAAACTCAACTCTCCAACCGTCAACTTCAAAGCCGTTCTGCTCGTCAAACGCAAAAGTGGTCTTTGATTTGAGCAATCGTGGTGCCAACTGTTTGACTATCGGGCCAATATCGCGCAAAGTCATTCGTGGCGGAATATTGCAAACCACCCCGTTATCTTTCCATTTTGCCGAAACCTTTTGAGACGTCGGACGAACAACAAACCTCACCGGTCCGAGTTCGTCAAATTCAACAACAACCCCTGTGGTCAAATACATTTTCAACGAACTCCCCAAAGAAGTTTATGACGCAGACGGTCGGCAAAATTAAAACCGACACGTTGAATTACACGCACAACAAAAGGTGCTTTCCGAGCCGTAACCTTTACACCGCAGGGGAGTGTGACATAATTACCATCAAGACTGAGCTTGAAAGTCTCGGAGCGAGCAGTAACCTTGAATGAAAGTTCTGACGAATCGGCAATGACAATCGGTCTCATTGTGAGCGAATGAGGTGCAACCGGGGCGACAACAAGGGTGGGGGAGGTCGGCTGAACTACCGGACCTCCTACCGACAAATTGTAGCCGGTGCTACCGGTCGGAGTCGAAACAATCAATCCGTCACCGAGATATGATGCAAGTTCCTCACCGTTGATTGATGAATCAACTGTTATCATCGAAGCAGTCTCATCGCGAAGAATTGCCAACTCATTGAGCGCATAGTTCCAGATATTAAGATGGTGACCCTCAACATCGATTTTCAACAACGAGCGATTTTCAATTTTGAACTTGCCCGAGAAAAGAGTGTCGGCAATCAAACTGGTTTCGCTGATGTCAAAGGCTGTCAAATAACCGAGATTGCCAGTGTTTATCGCCAAAATGGGAATTTCTTTATCGGCTACCCATCGGGCTGTACGAAGAATAGTTCCGTCGCCACCGATACTCAGTGCCAGGTCGGCTTTAAAATCAACGTCGGCAGGTGAACCGTAAAGATTTATTGATTGCGAGAAACTGTCGCCCAACAAATCGTTGAGATGATTCAACAATTTTGGATGAATAAGCAATCGGCAGCCACGTTCTGATAACTCACGCAACAAAGCAGAGATAGCCTTGGCATTTTCACCCTGATGTCGGCTGCCATACACAGCAACGGTTAAAGTTGGAGCCTTTTCCATAATATCAAATATCAAGTATTCTTAAAATCTCATTTGCTCGGTCGCGGGCTGAGTCATAGCCATCGCCATCGGGCGCAACAAAATCTATAACCTCAAATCCATAACGCTCAAGTGATCGGGCTACGGCTTCGCCGTTGCGTACGTCAACCCGGAGGTCAACAAGCAGGTAGCCGTCTTCGGTACGTTCGCCTGTCACGTTAAGATTGATTACATTGGCATTACAATCTTCGACTGCACGCGCCAGCATCGCCCCGCTGTAATCCATCGGTCTGATTGCAAGAATCAGCTCGGTCGAATGGTCATTTTGGGGGAATCTACGGTTGAACAAATCTACAATATCGGCAGTCAAAGTCATTTTTTTATCGTTGGAATAATCTTTTATCGTCAATTTTTTTCGATGTTTTACATATTCTGACTAAATTTGCAGTCAGAAACTTTTACAAAAATACAAATTTTTATCGATTTGATAAAATAACCGAGATATTATCTCATCTAAAACCAATATTTAATCGGTAAATCAACTCAAAGAAATGACAACATCAACCAACTTGAGTGTTAACATTAACAAGATTGCCACGCTTCGCAATGCTCGAGGCGAGAACAATCCCGATGTGCTTAAAGTTGCTATCGACTGTCAGCGTTTCGGTGCTGACGGAATCACGGTGCATCCTCGTCCCGACCAACGTCACATCCGTCGCGATGATGTTCTGAATCTACGTCCGGTGGTTCACTCAGAGTTTAACATCGAGGGGAATCCGACCCCCGAGTTCATCGAACTCGTTCTGATGGTTAAGCCCGAGCAGGTCACTCTTGTCCCCGACACCCCCGGTCAGTTGACCTCTAATGCCGGATGGGATGTCGAAGCCAACTTTGACTTCCTCAACGAGACAATCGCCCGTTTCAGCGAAGCCGGAATCAGAACTTCGATCTTTGTCGGAACCGATATTGAAAACATCAAAGCCGCCGCACGCACCGGTGCCGACCGAGTTGAGCTATACACCAAACCCTATGCCGACCTCTTCCCGACCAATCCTCGCGAAGCTGTTGCTCCGTTTATCGAGGCAAGTGCTGCCGCTCACGCTGCCGGCCTCGGCATCAACGCCGGTCACGACCTGAGCCTTGAGAACCTCAACTATTTCCATAGCAACGTTCCCTATCTCAACGAGGTTTCAATCGGCCACGCCTTGATTTGCGATGCGCTCTATCTTGGACTCGAAAAGACAATAGCCGCATACAAGCACGCCCTCCAAAACTAAAAAACAGACAAGCTCATAAACTATATCACCCAATTCTATCATGATTTTACTCGACACCGTTCAAATTTTCGACTCTCTTTCCAACACAGTTGAGACCGTAACCGAAACTGCTCAAGCCGTTCTTCCGGCAGCCACCGCAGAGCCTGTCGAAACTGTTGTTTCGCTCTCAATCTGGGATCTCTGCCTCAAAGGCGGCATCCTCATGATTCCCCTCGCAATCCTCTCGCTCATAAGCATCTACATATTTGTTGAACGAGCAATCGTCATCAGCCGTGCAAACCGCAACGACGACAGCTTTATGAAACGCATCAAGGGTTATGTTCACGAAGGCGAAATCGAAAACGCAATGAACCTTTGCAAACAAGACAACACCCCCTATGCCCGTCTTATTGCCAAAGGTCTCTCACGCATCGGTCGCCCGATGAACGATGTTCTCGTTGCAATCGAAAACACCGGCAACATCGAAATTGCACGTCTCGGCAAAGGTCTTCCCTGGCTCGCAACAACCGCCGCAGGTGCGCCGATGGTCGGCTTCCTCGGAACCGTAATCGGTATGGTACAGGCATTCTTTGACATCGCCTCTCAGGGTAATGCGGCAAGCATCGCCACCTTCTCAGCCGGTATCTACACCGCTCTTGTCACAACCGTTGCCGGTTTGGTTGTCGGTATCATCGCCCTTTTTGCCTACAACTACCTTGTTGCCCGCATCAACCTTGTCATGAACCTCCTCGAATCAAAAACAATGGAGTTCATGGACCTTCTCAACGAACCTGCCGAATAACATCATAAAAACATTCCCAAATGGCATTTAAACGTCAACACGAAATGATGGCAGGTTTCTCGATGGCATCAATGACCGATGTCATCTTCCTCTTGCTGATTTTCTTTATGGTAACATCGACCTTTGTCTTCCCGACAGCAATCGACGTCAACCTGCCCCAAAGCTCTCAGCAAACTGCTATCAAACCCGGAACGACCGTCTTTATTGACGCTCAGCAAAACCTGTTCGCATCATACGGCGGCGAAGAGCCTCAGCCAATGGATGCCGCTTCACTGGTAACATTCCTCCGTCTTTCAACCCAGCAAGACCCCGAGGGCTACATCGCCCTGTATGCCGACGAAAGCGTCCCCTACGGCAAGATTGTCGAGATACTCAACATCGGTGCCGAAAACAACTTCAAAATGGTGCTCGCAACCAAGCCGGCTCCCGCTTCGGCTGTTCCGACCGACAACAAAAAATAATGACCCTACCCAATCATAAAATCACACTCCGCAATTATGGAACCCACAACGCGTGACCGAATCATAGCAATCATCGTCGCTCTTGCAGCTCACGCTGTGGTGCTCCTCTCGTTTTGCGCCACCTATCTCACATGGCCGCCCGACAACGTTGAGGATGAACGCATCCCTGACGACCCCGAAGTGCTCTATGTCAACGACTATATCAACCTCGGCGACATGATCACCAACCAAACCCCTGCCGATGCGCCCGAAGCCCCGTCAGAAGGTACAGCCCTCAGCGACGGCGAGAGCCTTGCCGACGGCGGCGAACAAGGCATGCCCGCTCCGGTTGTGACCTCTCAACAAGAATCGCCGGCACAAGTGCGCGAGAAGCCCGTCCCAGAAAAAGTCGGTCCTACCAAAGAAGAACTTGAACGCATCGAGCAACAACGACGCGAACAAGCCTCACGCGACAAAATCAAAAATCAGATGAACTTTGGTGGTAAAGGCAAAGGCGAAGGCATCAGCGGTGTAGCCGACGGCAACGCTGTTAGCGGTACTCCCGACGGTCAATCAGGACATAACCTTGCCGGTCGAACAATCATATCTTGGGGCAAAAATAACAGCAACAAGTCAGGATCAATCAGAATTGCAATAACAGTAAATTCAGAAGGTAAAGTCATCTCAGCAACATACGCCGGCGGCGACGGAGCAGCTTCAGCCGACCTCGAACTCCGCAAACGAACCATTCAAGCCTCACTCGCCACCCGCTTCTCAGCGCTCCCAAACAGCGACCGCGACCAAAAAGGTACCCTCACCTGGAGGTTTAAGTAATACACAATGTATATTTTTCCAGGGTTAATCAAGTGCCCGGTAGGGACATGACTCTGAACAGCACCCTAAATGTTAACAAAAAACGTTTTGGGTATAATTCAGTGGGGAATCCCTACCATTATGTTTTTTTAAAGTTTCTTGAGCTCGGTGATGAGTTTGATGAGAGCCATGTTTACGGTGCGCTCGATGATTTGGGTGCGGTTACCGCTGAAGCGGTAGTGGTCAACGGCGATGCCGCCTGGAGTAATGACTGCCATGCAGACCGTGCCGACAGGCTTTGATGCTGTGGCACCGGTAGGACCGGCGATACCACTTGTTGAGATTGCACAATCGGTTTTGATGAGACGTTTTGAAACACCCTCAGCCATTTGTTCTACTACCGGCAAACTTACTGCTCCATATTCGTCAATACTACTTTCTTTTACGCCTAACACATTGCGTTTAACGTCGTTGCTATACGCTACTACACCTCCCATCATCGACTCGGATGAGCCGGGAATTGATGTAAGCGATGCGGCGATTGCGCCACCTGTGCAGCTTTCGGCAGTTGAGATTGTCAAGCCGTGTTTTTTTAGAAGTTCAAGGGCGATTTCGGGGAGAGTACAATCATTTTCCCACAACACATGTTTGCCAAACTCAGCTATGATTTTAGCAAACTGAATATCAAGTTCTTTCTCGACTTTTTCACGGTCGGTACCCTCGCCGTCAAGACGCAAGCGAACGAGTCCGGGAGTCGGGAGATAAGCCAGATGAAATTTTTCGGGGAGTTGATTTTCAAACGATCCCATGCGGTGAGCGATCTCCGATTCAATTAATCCGCTGATAAGGACGGTGCGATGTCCGATATATTCGTTTGTACCGAAATGTTTCAAAAGCCGGGGGAACACCTCAGTGTTAAACATTGATTGCATCTCAAACGGTACGCCGGGCATTGCCACGAGCACTTTGCCGTCGGGACGTTCAAACCACATCAACGGAGCTGTTCCAAATTTATTCTGAATTACACGACACGATGTAGGTACCAATGCCTGACGAGCTGTCAAGTCATTAAGTTTGATATGACGTTCATGGCAAATTTTACTTACATTTTCGGCTACTGACGGGTCAAGTTGAAGACGTCCGCCAAAAATCTTGGTCAACACCATTTTAGTGATATCATCTTTTGTCGGGCCAAGTCCGCCGGTGGTTAAAACAATGTCGGAATGTTTTAAGGCGTTTTTGATTGCTGAAGTGATAGCTGTCGGTTCATCACCTACTATCGCAACAGAGTCAACGCTCCATCCCTCGGGTCTAATCACATTGGCGATATAATTTGAATTTATATCTTTAACCTGTCCTATAAGAATCTCATCACCTATTACAACAATTGAAACTTTCATATTTAAAAACGTTTTTTAATAACTAAAACGTTACAGCGTCACTCGGGCATAAGGGGCGGCGTCGTAATGACAAAAATCTTGATTTTGATATTTAAAATAGCCGGCTATTGCCACCATGGCGGCATTGTCGGTTGTGAACATTCGTTTGGGAATAAAAGCTTTCAGACCGTGTCGCTGGCAATATTCAGTAACAGCATTTCTGACTCCCGAATTTGCCGATACACCTCCGCCGATTGCAACGGTCTTAACACCAGTCTGATTGACAGCCTTGTCAAGTTTGTCAATCAGAATCTCGATGATTGTGCGTTGGAGCGAGGCTGCAAGATCAGCCATATTTTCCTTGACAAACTCGGGATTGGTCTTGACATTGTTGCGCAGAGTGTAGAGGAACGAGGTCTTTAATCCGCTGAAGCTGTAGTCGAGACCATCAATGCGCGGTTTGGCAAATTTGAAACGGGAAGAATCGCCCTCGGCCGCCAAGCGGTCGATATGAGGACCTCCCGGATAAGGGAGCCCCATTACTTTAGCACACTTGTCAAACGCCTCGCCGGCGGCATCGTCGATTGTCTGACCCAAAATTTCCATGTCAAACGGACTCTTAACCAAAATGAGCTGAGAGTTTCCACCTGAAATCAAAAGGCATAAAAATGGAAATTCGGGAACCTCATCGGTCTCGGTTTCTTTAACGAAGTGAGAAAGAACGTGACCATGAAGGTGGTTGACATCAATAATCGGAATACGCAAGCCGAGCGACATGCCTTTGGCAAATGATGTGCCGACAAGCAGCGAGCCGAGCAAGCCGGGACCACGGGTAAACGCAATCGCCGAAATGTCGCTTTTTGAAATTCCGGCACGGCGGATGGCCGTGTCAACAACTGGTACAATATTCTGTTGGTGAGCCCTCGAAGCGAGTTCGGGAACAACACCGCCATACTCCTCGTGGACCTTTTGCCCCGCAAGCACATTGCTGAGAAGCAAACCGTCCCTGATTACAGCAGCTCCGGTATCGTCGCATGATGACTCTATTCCTAAAATTATTGTACTCATTGTGTTAATAAATTTACTTTAAAAATAATGATGGTTTAAAATTTATTACATCCTTATTTCAATTTTGTTACAAAAGTAACGATTTATTTATTACATTGTACAATAATTTTGTTTTAAATTTGTTAACAAGTACTAACATGAACATCATAAATCAGCCGGAAACGTGTAAAAATCATGTGCTTCCGTCCCAAAATTTAAAAAAAATTGTGAAATCAAAAAAATGTCATTAAATTTGCACTAAACACAATCAATCATGTTTCTTCATTTATTTAAACATAATAAGCTCTCTCTGTTGGCAGTTATTATCTCGGCAATAATAGCGTCGGCATGTGGAAATTCAGACAGTTTCACAATATCAGGCGAAATCGAAGGGCTCGGCACGCGCAACCTGCGATTTTATTACAACGACGGGAACGCTGTCAAAGTTGGTTTAGCATCGGCAATCGACAGTAAATTCCGTTTTGAAGGTCACTCAAAAGTGGAGACTGTCGTTACCATCACAACCGGACAACGTAATGTCCTTGCAACCGTCGTTGCACAAAACGGAGACGATATAGCTCTGACCCTGTATGCTGCCGACCCATATAAAATGAAGGCAAAGGGAAATAAAACAACCGAGCAGTTTGCCGAATTTATCAACGTCAACACCGAAACGCTCGCCGAGGGTAACTCCCGGAAGATTAATGAGGTCGTAGCCAACTATGTCAAGCAGTTTCCAAAGCGTCAGTCTGCAACCTTGGCAATGCTGACCTATTATGATATGAGAATTGCTCCTGCCGAGGCTGATTCTCTCCTATCGATCATCGACCCCAAAGCTCGCCCAACCCATTTTGTTTCGGGCTATCGTGACTTGCTGAGCCGTGCCGATGTATCAGACTCAATAATCGTGCTTGATCCCGTGATTCTATATTGCGAGAAAGATTCGCTGACCACCATTGACCCTCGCAAAAACAGCAAGACACTCTTTAGTTTCGTTACAGGTGTCAAGGCAATGGACGACTCGATTAAAAATCAGCTGAAAGAATTTGATGATAATAAAAACATAAAGATTGTCAATGTTTATCTTGACCTCGACACTATACAGTGGAAAAACCACCTGCGCCATTCACTCCCACCGGGCTTGAACACATGGACAACCGGCGCACTCGCATCTCCGCGTCTAAGCCAATTTGACCTGCGAACGATTCCGGCATTTGTTGTTGTAGATTCAACCTCAACAATTATCTATAAAGGATTGTCGCTGACCGAGGCGGTCCAGAAAATTAAATAAGACTGCTTATGCTTGTTAAGACTTTTGGAGCCGCGGTTCACGGTATAGATGCTCTGCTTGTAACCATTGAGGTTGTCACTGATTATGGACTCGGTTGTTCGATTGTCGGACTCCCCGACACAGCCGTTCGCGAAAGCTATGACCGCGTGCGCTCGGCTCTTAATATGATTGAGTGTGAGGCACCGCGCCAACGTATAGTCATCAATATGTCGCCAGCCGATATCAGAAAAGAGGGTTCGGCTTATGATCTACCTATTGCAATAGGAATTGCAGCTGTACAAGGACTCATCAGCCCTGCCGACCTTTCAGACACACTAATCATGGGCGAACTCGCATTGGACGGTTCAGTTCTCCCTATCAAAGGAGCACTCCCGATGGCAATAATGGCGCGCGAACAAGGATTTAAACGAATGATTGTTCCGCAGGCAAATGCAACCGAGGCTGCAGTCGTAAACAATCTTAACGTATATGGTGTGAGTCATATCAGCCAGGTTATCGGATTGATAAACCACACAATGAGTCTTGCTCCGACCATTGTCAATACCCGTGAAGAATTTGAAAAAGCGAGCGAAAGCTTCGACTTCGATTTCAGCGAGGTCAAAGGTCAGGAAAACGTGAAACGTGCATTGGAAGTGGCATGTGCCGGCGGACACAATATTCTTCTTGTCGGACCTCCCGGAGCCGGGAAATCAATGATGGCAAAACGCCTGCCATCTATTCTGCCACCGTTAACCCTCAGCGAAGCACTCGAAACAACAAAGATACATTCAGTAGCCGGTAAACTTGGTAAAGACTCGATGTTAATGACAGTCAGACCATTCCGTTCTCCTCATCATACCGTTTCGCCGGTGGCACTTGTCGGCGGTGGAAGCAATCCGATGCCGGGCGAAATTTCACTTGCTCACAATGGTGTGTTATTCATGGATGAATTTCCCGAATTTTCACGATCGGTGCTTGAAGTGATGCGTCAACCGTTGGAAGATCGAAAAATATCAATCAGCCGAGCGCGTTATTCTATCGACTATCCGGCGGGCTTTATGCTGGTTGCATCGATGAACCCGTGTCCTTGTGGCTACTATACCCATCCAACCCGTCAATGCACATGTATGCCGGCTACAGTTCAACGCTATCTTGGTCGTATCAGCGGACCGCTCCTCGACCGTATTGACATACAGGTTGAGATACTCCCGGTCGGATTTGACGAACTGACATCAAATGCCGAAGCTGAACCGAGCGCAACTATCCGTCAACGAGTAATAAACGCCCGTAAAATACAAGAAAAACGTTTTGCCAACGAGCCGGGTGTCCACTGCAACGCACAGATGAATTCCAGACTGCTGAAAAAATATGCACCAATATCGCCCGAGGTCAGCGAACTGTTGAAAAAAGCATTGAACCGCTATCAAATGTCAGCACGAGCCTACGACCGCATCCTGAAAGTTGCCCGTACAATCGCCGATCTCGACAATTCACCAGAAATCACAACCGCCCACATGCACGAAGCCGTATCATATCGCAATCTCGACCGTGCATCATGGGGCTCCTCAATCAATAAATAATAAAACACTACTGCTATATGAAACTACCCGACGTAAACGAGTGGAAAAAAAGCCTTGCAGGCTACTTTGATCTGACTCCCGACCTGCTTCCCCAGGAAAACGCTGAAGCTGCAATCCGTGAAGGTGTATCATTCCGTGGTACAAATATCATCATCCTTATCATTGCAATCTTCATCGCCTCTCTCGGACTCAATACAAACTCAACAGCAGTCATCATCGGTGCCATGTTAATCTCTCCGTTGATGGGTCCGATTATCGGTATAGGTCTGGCGGTCGGTATTCACGATTTCGAGCTGATGAAACGCTCGTTCCGCAACCTTTTGGCTGCGGCATTTTTCAGCGTGATAACATCATGTATCTACTTTTTAATTTCTCCAGTAAATGAGGGTCACAGCGAACTCTTGGCACGAACATCGCCCACAATCTATGACGTTTTCATCGCCTTTTTTGGTGGCGCCGCCGGCATCATTGCAATCAGCAGCAAGGTAAAAGGTAACGTTATTCCGGGCGTAGCAATCGCTACCGCTCTTATGCCACCATTGTGTACAGTCGGCTATGGTCTCGCAACATTCCAGATGACCTACTTCTTTGGTGCGCTCTTCCTGTTCTTCATCAATTCAGTGTTTATTGCCTGTGCGACCACAATCGGAGTAAAATTGATGAACTATCACGTCAAAGATTTCTCAAATCCCGAGCGAGCAAAACGCGTCAGAAATCTTGTTTATACTGTTGCGATATTAACAATGATACCTGCCGGTTATCTCACCTATCGCATGTTCCAGCAGTCAACTTTCCAAACCAACTGCAACCGCTTTGTTGAACAGCAGTTCAACTTTGATGGTACACAGGTGCTTCATTCATCGGCAGTTATGAAAGGACGCGACAAGACTCTTACCGTCAGCCTTATCGGTCGTCCGCTTCCACAGGATTCACTTGTGCTTGCACTAACTGACCGTTTACCCGACTATCATCTCGGCGGAACACGCTTGAAAATCATTCAGGGAGAAAGTTCTGACGGCATGTTCAATGCTACTCAGGCTACTTCGACTATGCTCCGCGATATGTATCAGGTTACTCAAAACACAATCAACAGCCAGCGTGAAACAATCGATTCGTTGCGCCTCGTCAATGCCAACATCTGCCGTAACGACACAATGGGTGCGACAATCTCACCCGAACTCAAGGTTCTGTTCCCCGAGGTCGCCGACATAGCAATCACTCGTGCAATTACCAGCAATATTGAAACCGGACAACTCGATACGCTCAACGTAGCGCTCGTGCACTACTCTCGCCCGATGGGCTACGCTCAACGCGAGAAATTCACACAATACCTTGAGGCTCGTCTTTCGACCAAGTCAATCAGAATTGTGCCGACCGAGTAATTCAAGCTTTCTTTACAAAGTTTAGGAATCGATGTAAACCATCGTCAAGTACGCTGCGCGGGCAAGCTATGTTCCAACGCATGTAACCCTCGCCGTCTTCGGTGCCATACATTGTGCCGGCGTTGAGCCAAAGGTTGACATCTTCAACGAGTTTTTCTTCAAGTTCATCTGATTTTAAGCCAAGAACGGTGCAGTCCATCCAAACAAGATAGGTTGCTTCGAGTTTGGCAATCGGGAAATTGGGAAGATGTTTGCTACAAAACTCTTTCATATACTCATAGTTACCCCGAATGTAGTCTAACAACCGGGCAAGCCATTCTTCGCCCTCATTATAGGCTGCAATCGTAGCAATGACACCAAACGGATTGACATCACACACCTCGTTGATGTTAATCGCTTTGTCGATTTTTTGACGTGTTACCTCATCAGGAGCTATGATATTGGCTATCTGTAAACCGGCAATATTGAAAGCTTTGCTTGGAGAAACGCATACGACACACTTACATCCCGCCTCTTCAGCGACAGTTGCAAACGGAGTGTATTTATAGCCGTCAAATACAAATTCGCAGTGGATTTCATCTGAAACGACAGTGACACCATGACGACCGCAGATTTCGCCAATGCGTTTAAGTTCATCCCTGCTCCATACACGACCGGCAGGATTGTGAGGATTGCAAAGGAGCATCAACGTTACCTTGTCATCTGAAACCTTTCGCTCAAGATCATCAAAATCAATATCATAGGTATCGCTTTTCTTCACCAACGGATTAGTTAGAATCTCACAACCGTTATTGCGGATTGACGAGAAGAAGCAGTTATAGACCGGAGTCTGAACCAACACCTTGTCACCGGGTGATGCCAGAGCCTTGATAATAGCCGAGATAGCCGGAACGACTCCCGAAGTATAAATCATCATGTCGCGGTTGATGTTCCAGCCGTGCTTACGGCTGAACCATGAAGTAACCGCATTATAATATTCGTCGGGAACCAGTGTGTAGCCAAAAATTCCGTTATCAATGCGTTTATGAATGGCATCTATGATAGCGGGTGCAGTCTTGAAGTCCATATCGGCAACCCACATCGGCAAAACGCCCTCAGCGGCGCTATCCCATTTATATGAAAGAGTTCCGCGACGCGGAGTGATGGTGTCAAAATCGTATTTCATCATCAATCAAAGTTTACTTTGCCACCGTCTCTCAACTCTATTTTGCAGTCGGCAGGAGCCTTGATATTCTTGTCGATAGTCACGCTACCGATGCTGTCAGCAACGATGTGACCCGAAGTCGGGTTTTTGATGTTGGTGATGTTACCTTTAATTGAAGCGTCAAGAGTTGAATATTCAAATGCACGGTCACAGTCAGCGTCAAACGTACAGTTTTCAAGGGTCAGATTATCGGCATAACACAATGGCTGTTCGCCTGAGATGTGACAGTTGACAAGACGAAGGTTTTTAGAGTGCCAACCCAAGTATTCGCCGTTGAGTTCAGAGTCGTAGATTGTCACATTTTCTACTTCCCAGAAAGCGTCTTTGGTTGTGATTTTAGCATTGCGGACAACTACGTTTTTCACATATTGGAAAACATATTTGCTGTCTGATTCGAGACCGTCAACCTCGATATTCTCGCTGAACATGAAGGGATAAGTACCGTCGTGAAGTTTAAGGTTCTTAATCTTAATATTCTTACAACGCCAGAATGTCTCATCAGCATCGTTAATTACAACATTTTCAATGTCAATGTCATCCATTTCACGGAACATTTTCGGAGCATCGATGACAGTATCTTTCATCTTCAGGTGGTCGCTATACCAAAGAGCTGAACGACCGCCTACAGCGAAATAACATTTATCAATCAGGAAACGATGAACGTGCCAGAACGGATAGTTACCCTCAAAAGTACAGTCAAAGGCTTCGATATCACTACATTCTTTGATAGCTGATTCTCCTTCACGGATAGTAACATTTTCAAGTCTTACGTTGTGAGTTTCAAAGAGAGGACGTTCGCCTCCAAATTCTTTATTTTTAATAATTTCCATTGTATATCGATTTATATATTACTCATTAAATTAATAACAATATTAAAAACTGATTAGTTGCATAATTTTAGAAAATCTATGAGAGCTTTTCGTTCGGCATCGGCTTGCTCGGTGAGAAGAAAGTGTCCAGAAAGAGGAGTTGTATAGAGAGTTTTCGGTGCAGTGACTGTGTTATAAACCGAATAGGTTGTTGTCGGAGCACAAGTTAAATCGTTGAAACCGAAAGAATAGAAACCGGGAACATTGATGTGACGTGCAAAGTTAACGGTATCGTAATAGCTCATATTTTTAAGCAACAGAGGTGTGTGGTTTGCTTTGTTTTTAAAAGTATGAGGCCATCCGCCTGCACGTCCTTCGGTATAACCGGCGAGATCGCTCATTGCCGGAAAATTAGCCACAACATATTTTACCGACGGATGAAGAGATGCGACAGCTATTGAAAGAAAGCCACCCTGACTACCTCCGTAGGTTGCCACACATCCGTTAAACTCAGGTAGGGTTTCTATGAAATCAATTGCACGGACAGCTCCACGGATAACCTGCTGATAATAATAGTCATCAACACGATCAATGTTGATTGACGGATAATCGCTCAAAATTCCGTTGCCGATTGCATTGTAGAGTGATGCATCAAGATTATTGGGGATTGCGTGAATACCTACTGCCATTGCAATTATACCTTGTTCAGCGTATGATACGGGAGCATCAATAGCATAGACACCCGCACCGGGATATTGAACCATAGCGGGATATTTACCCGGAGCCTTTGGCATTGCAAGCATCCCATAGAAGCGTTTACCTGACGTTGAAACGCTATAACTTACCTGATAGACATCTACTGTTTTAGTGCATTTTTCGGGAAGTAGAGTCATCTCGGGATTCAATACCGGTTTGCGAGCCTGGTCGATATTCTTGTTCCAAAACTCCATAAAGTCTGACGGATATTTGGTGACAGGTTTAATCTTTTCGGGTGAGAAACCGATTGTACCCATTGCGCTGTAAGTCTTACTATTATCAATAAAAGTGACTTTGCAACGTAGAAATCCGGGCTGTTTCATTGTTCCGGCTTTAATGACCGCTTCACCATTTTTTACCTTTACTTCACCGGTCTTTCGAGGAGACATCAAGTCCTCGCTTATTTCATATTTTACTTTAGCATCTTTAATACCGATGTTGCTCTCGGTCAACATAACCTTGAACTCAACATCTGTGCCTGTTGAAGTAACCCAGTCGCCATTGGCAGGAGCTATGCGGAGGTCTATTACATCAGTAACTCGTGCGGCAACGCAGCATAAACTGAGAATGATAAATGATAAACAAATCAGTCTTTTCATCTGGTTTATATTTTAAGGTTATAACATTCTTAGAGTATCGAGCAATTCGACAATATCGGCATGATCAAGCGAACGGCTTGAAACAAGTTGCTCAGTAAAATTGCGGGCAATAGACTGTACTCCTGAATGGTTGAAAACGCGATTCATATATGTGTATGTCTTTTCAAAAATCGCATCAGCCTCTTCCTTTTCAAGCGAGCAATATTCCATACCCTCGGCTGTAACTGTCAAACGAAGTGTCTCGCGATCATCATGTGTAGGGGTAGTATGCCGATTGACGTGACATCGGCAAAGATAATCAGAGAGAGTCATCGCCATAGTCATTTCAAACTGTTTGATAAGACGATTCCACATCAAACGGGTTGAAAATTTTGGATTGGTGACAAAGTAAAATTCATTAGACAGCTTGAGTTTTTCGTCACTATCAAGATCTATCATTTGAATATATGACTCTCCGTCATAAATATAAAGACCAATAGCCGATCCAGCCAGACCATAACAGCGGTCGGTTTCATCAATATATTTTAAATTTGATTCCATATATATTGTATTTATCTAATTATCATTAATTTACCTATTATTTTTGAATGTCCATCGGGTGTTGTTATCAACACATTATATATTCCGGCTGATAGTTGCGATGGATTAAGTGTGACCTTACTCCCTGTTGAGGTTGCCGACAGTATATTATTACCCACTGTATCGAGTATTTTAACGACAGTATTATCGACTATACTATCAACTGTCACCAAGCCGTTATAACCGGGCTTAACAGGATTGGGATATATTTTTATTTCAGATATATTTAACGATGAATTTGACGCCTCTACATCAATTCTAAATAGTCCTGACACTGTTCCGACATAAATCGTCTTGTTTAAAACATCAGCCAAAATAGACCGTATATTGTCGGTTGTCAATGAAGAATTATCAGTTGAAAAATGACCGATTATTTTTGAACAATCATTATTCAATATATATACACCCTCATCGCGCGTTGCAAAATAAAGTTGACCTAACATATCTTCTGTCATATCAACAACATCAACACCCTTCAAAGCGTGATCGGCAAGCATTGTTGAGTCATCTCTATTTATTTTTGGACGTATCACAACTGAATTAGGTGACTCCAAAAAGTCTGATATATCATTTATATAAAATATTCCAGACGAAGTCAAACACCATAAGCGTCCACGACTATCGGCAAACATTTTATAAATATAATCAGGTTCAAACCTGAAAAGGTCACTGTCGATAAACGATGTTAAGTGAATACTTATACCTGTCGAACTGTTATATAAGAGTATTCCACAGCGATAATCACTCGATGTTACAATTACAATATCATCAATAGTATTTACTTTGCCGTCAACTTGAAAATTAAAGGCAGGTAAATCAGGTATAACCCAATCAGATGTGACAGAGTTTTCAAGCACTTTATCGGCAGGTAACATCATCAAAACAGGTTGAGTGTTATAGCCAGTGGCAACCCACAAATTTCCATCTTTATCAAAGCATAAACCTTGAGCCGAACAGCCCCAGTCTCTTTTCAAAGGCGAATTTGTATTGTCAAAAACAAAGTCTTTTTTACCATTTTTCAATCTTACAACTCCATCGGTAAAACTACCAACGAAAATATATTGATTGTCAACCGGATGAATAGCCAAATCAGAGACATTAGCAACACTGTCAAACTCTACACTACTGTTTAGATAGGCTATCGGAGTTGCTTCCTTCTTGTCGTCGATGAGATTGAAACGTGAATATGGAGTCAGTGTAGCACCTAAAAGATTGTTGTCAGTATCCAATATTAAAATGTCGGCAGTTTTAAAGGATGAAATATGATGCCATTCAAAAGGAGCGGCTGCCACGCTAAAAACAAACATGGCAAACACAGATAGCGAAACTATGAAACCGCGATTAAATGACATTAAAGATTCTTTAAAATGTCGAGAAGCTTTCGGGTGGCTCGTCCACGATGACTAATGCTGTTTTTCTCCTCAGATGTCATCATAGCAAATGTCTTGTCAAAACCTTCGGGAGTAAATATCGGGTCATAACCAAACCCATCTGTACCTGATGGTTGCTCGGTTATATTTCCATTGACAATACCTTCAACAAGTTGCTCTTTTCCATCGGCTATCAGAGCAATAACAGTTCTGAAACGTGCACGACGGTTTTGTTTATCCTTCATATTTTCAAGAAGAAGTTTCATATTGGCTTGAGAGTCGTGTCCTTCTCCGGGAGCATAACGGGCTGATCTTACTCCCGGCTGACCATTCAGAGCCTCAACCTCAAGACCGGTATCATCGGCAAAACAGTCGAAACCATAATGCTCTTTTACATATCGAGCCTTGGCAAGAGCATTGCCTTCAATAGTAGGCTCGTTTTCAGGAATATCTTCAGTACAACCTATATCAATCAAAGAGGAGATAGTCAGTTTATCACCGACTATCTCTCTAATTTCTTGAAGTTTATGTTTGTTATTGGTTGCAAAAACAATTTGTTTCATATAATTATCCTACAACCACATTGACAATCTTACCGGGCACAACAATTACTTTCTTAACTGCTTTGCCATCAATCCATTTAGCTGCAGCTTCATCAGACAACGCTACCTTTTCAACATCTTCCTTGCTCATGTCGGCAGGAACCTCTATTGTGAAACGGGCTTTACCGTTGAATGACACTGCCATCTTAACGGTTGATTCCTTGAGGTATTCTTCGTTGTACTGAGGCCAAGCAGCATCAAAAATAGAGCCTTTGTTACCCAATACGTGCCAAAGTTCTTCCGAGATATGAGGAGCAAACGGAGCGAGAACAATCAAGAAGCTTTCCCAAACCGATTTTGAAGTACATTTCTGCTGAGTCAACTCGTTAAGAGCAATCATAAATGCACTAACCGAAGTGTTATAACTGAAGTTCTCGATGTCGTTACCTACTTTTTTGATGAGCTTATGGATAGACTTCAACGATTCTTTTGAGGGTTCGGCATCATTGATAACGAGTTCGTCACCTTTATAGAAAGCACCCCAAAGTTTTTTCAAGAAGCGGTTAACACCGTCAATACCATTGGTATCCCAAGGTTTGCTCTGTTCGATAGGACCGAGGAACATTTCATAAAGACGGAGAGTGTCAGCACCATATTTATCAACAATATCATCGGGATTGACAACATTGAACATTGATTTAGACATTTTTTCAACGACATATCCACAAACATATTTGCCATCTTCGAGTATAAACTCAGCATCGGCAAACTCGGGACGCCATTTCTTGAATGCTTCTGTGTCAAGAACATCGTTTGAAACAATGTTTACATCAACGCGGATAGGTGTAACATCATATTGATCTTTCAATCCTAAAGATACAAAGGTGTTTGTATCTTTTATACGATATACAAAGTTTGTACGACCCTGAATCATACCCTGATTAATGAGTTTTTTGAAAGGTTCGGGTTCGCAAACTTTACCGAGGTCATAGAGGAACTTGTTCCAGAAACGGCTATAAATAAGGTGTCCGGTTGCGTGTTCAGTACCACCTATATAGAGGTCAACATTGCGCCAGTATTCGTCAGCTTCTTTTGAAACAAGTTCATTGTTGTTACGTGGATCCATATAACGCAGATAGTATGCGCTTGACCCTGCAAAACCGGGCATAGTGTTAAGTTCAATCTGATAGCCTTCTTCGGTTTTCCAGTTTTTAGCACGACCCAATGGAGGCTCACCGGTCTCGGTCGGCAGATATTTGTCAACTTCGGGTAACAACAACGGGAGCTTATCCATTGTCATCATCACGGGGATACCATCCTTATAATATACAGGGAATGGTTCGCCCCAATAGCGTTGACGGCTGAAGATAGCATCGCGAAGACGATAGTTTACTTTCACTTTACCGATGCCTGCCTCTTCAATAAATTTCTTGACACGGGCGATAGCATCTTTAACCTGCATACCATTGATATCAAGAATTTCAGAAGCTGAATTGATGATTGTACCTTCTTTAGCATCAAATGATTGTTCGCTTACGTCAGCACCTTCAATCAAAGGAATGATTGGAAGATCAAACTTACGTGCAAAAGCATAGTCACGGCTATCGTGAGCAGGCACTGCCATAATTGCACCTGTACCATATCCGGCAAGTACATAGTCACTTACCCATACAGGTATTTTTTTACCGTTGATAGGATTGATAGCGTATGCGCCGGTAAACACACCGGTTACTTTTTTATCAATCATACGCTCGCGTTCGGTTTTGTGCTTAACCTCATTGATATATGCCTCAACCTCGGCACTATGGTCGGGAGTCGTTACCATGTCAACATATTTGCTTTCGGGAGCAAGTACCATAAATGTTACTCCGAAAAGTGTATCGGCACGAGTTGTGAAGATATCAAATACAATGTCGCTGTCGGCAATCTTGAATTTGATTTCAGCACCTTCACTGCGACCTATCCAGTTGCGCTGTGTTTCTTTCAATGAGTCGGTCCAGTCAATTGTTTCGAGTCCGTCGAGCAAGCGTTGAGCGTATGCCGAAACACGAAGACACCACTGATACATCATTTTCTGTTCAACCGGATATCCTCCACGAATAGAAAGACCTTCGCTCACCTCATCATTAGCAAGCACTGTTCCGAGTTTCGGACACCAGTTTACCATTGTATAGCCAAGATAAGCTATACGATAATTCATTAATGTGTCGCTCTTTTCTTTCTCGCTCATCTTGTTCCATTCGTCGGCAGTGAATTTCAATTCTTTACCTTGAACGGCATGGATGCCTTCTGATCCATGTTTTTCAAAATGGCTTACGAGGTCGGCAATAGGCATTGCTTTGTCAGCTTTGGTATCATAGTAATGATTGAACATTTCAATGAACGCCCACTGGGTCCATTTATAATATTCAGGATCACAAGTTTTGATTTCGCGTGACCAGTCATAGCAAAAACCTATTTTGTCGAGCTGTGAACGATAACGTGCAATATTGTTGCGGGTTGTTACTTCGGGATGTTGACCTGTCTGTATTGCATATTGTTCGGCAGGCAAACCGTATGCATCATAGCCCATCGGGTGAAGTACATTGAAACCTTTAAGTCTTTTATATCTTGAAAAAATATCTGATGCTATATAACCAAGAGGGTGACCAACGTGAAGACCTGCGCCCGACGGATAGGGGAACATGTCGAGTACATAAAATTTAGGACGTGAATGGTCGATGTGTGCTTCGTTGGTCTTGTTTTCTTTCCAGTATTCTTGCCAACGTTGTTCGATTTCTCTATGTTTATATTCCATTTTTATATAATGATTTGTTTATTTTTCTATTTTATTATTTTTCTGACATCTCAAGCATGCGGTTGATAGGTTTCACAGCTTTTGCTGCAATTTCAGGGTCAACCTCGATAACAGGCATCTCATATTTTAATGAGTTGTATAGTTTTTCGAGAGTGATTAGTTTCATAAATGAACAGTCGTTACATGCACAAGTCGAGTCGTTTGGTGGAGCAGGGATAAACTCTTTACCGGGACAAGCCTGTTTCATCTTATATAATATACCGCTTTCGGTTGCAACAATAAATCTCTTTGCACTGTCGTTCTTTGCAAAATCAAGCAAAGCTGCTGTTGAACCTACTTTGTCAGCGAGTAATACAACCGGCTTTTGACATTCGGGATGAACAAGAACCTTTGCATCGGGATATTGCTTTTTCAATTCCACAATCTTTTCAACCGAGAAACGTTCATGAACATGACATGCTCCATTCCAAAGTTTCATATTTCTACCGGTCACGCTATTAATATATGAACCTAGGTTACGGTCAGGTCCAAATATTATTTTTTCATCAGCCGGAAGTCGTTCAACAATCTTTCGCGCATTTGATGAGGTCACCACAATATCGGTTAAGGCTTTGACACCTGCCGAAGTATTGACATAACTTATCACGGTGTGAACCGGATTTTCTTCAATAAACTTTTCAAAATCTTTTGCATCACAGCTGTCGGCAAGCGAACATCCGGCATTGAGGTCGGGAACAATAACCTTTTTATCGGGACAAAGTATCTTGACAGTCTCTCCCATAAAATGGACACCACACATCACTACAACAGGCTGCTGAAGGGTTGTAGCAATCTGAGCCAACGCCAACGAATCACCAATGAAATCGGCAACTTCTTGAATTTCATCGCGCTGATAAAAGTGGGCGAGGATCACTGCATTTTTCTCTTTTTTTATTTTCAGTATCTCTTCCTTAAGATTCAGCTCTTTGTCGATTGGCATATCGACATATCCTTTTTGGACATCCATTTTATTTAAAAAATAAGTTTTTAAGAAAAAAATAATTTAATACAAGAATAATAATGAC
>JAIDRE010000093.1 GCA_029061925.1 Muribaculaceae bacterium
GTACAAACGACTTGACTCAGATGACCTTCGGATTCTCACGCGACGACGCTCCCAAATTCCTCAAATACTACAAAGAACACGGCATCATCAAAGTTGATGCCTTTGAAGTACTTGACCAGGAAGGCGTTGGACAACTCGTTGAAATGGGTGTCAAGAAAGGCCGCACAACACGTCCCGACCTCAAAGTCGGTATCTGTGGCGAGCATGGTGGCGAACCCTCATCAGTTAAGTTCTGTGCAAAACTCGGCATGAACTACGTCAGCTGCTCACCATTCCGCGTGCCTATCGCCCGCGTAGCTGCGGCGCAGGCTGCTATCGAAGATTAAGGCATCCGATTCAGGATATACTTATTACATAAACTGTTAGGCTGTAACAACTCAAGATTATTGGGTGTTACAGCCTAACGTATTCTTAGGGGGGCGTTCACTTGGCGTCACTTTGTTTGCTCAAATTAACGGTTTTGGTGTACAAATATGTACACAATTTTTTAAGAGCGGTGTACACCGGGTGTACGCTAAGGTGTACGAATCAATAAGCGAGCATTGGTCTAACACAAAATGCTGATATTTTCTGCATATATTCAAATCTACCGTCAACAAGGTAAACAGCTTCTGCGTATGGGTAAGTTCCCGCTGAACTATGTTCAGTTGAAGTCCAATGGAAATAATCGTTTGTCTCTACATTCCTGTATATGCTGTAGTCGCTACATACATATCCTTTATAAGCACAGTCATCCGGCAGAAGAGCCTTTATCATACGAATATGCTTGGCAAACGCATCATTATTATTATTTCTCAATGAGGCAACTTGTTTCATCTGAGCCGTAGTAGGTATAAACCAACCGCTGGTATTGGAAGGGGCAGTCAACCCATACTGCCAAGGGAATCTGGGGTTTTTGCCATATAATTCACAGGCATTTGCCGCAGGGAACATAGTGGCCAGGTCCACGCCCTTAGATTGGGCAAAGGCTTTGAAGGCAAGCTGACTATAGTATCCTCTCCAGTGCATCGGATCGGTAGAAGTATGAACAAACTCATTACTCACTACAGAACTTGCGCCATCTCGCCACTGCATCCAGTCTTCTTTAGTTAATCCATTCGCATCGGTCAAGGCTATAGCATATCCGTGACATTTCTTACTTTCTGCTGTAAAAGTACCTTCATAGACCGCCTCAGGATAAGCGGCATTGTCGCTGTCGTGATGTTTATTATAAATAATAATGCCGACACATTCGGTAGGATTCAAATATTCCAACGCATCCCAGGGTAAAGGATATGCTATGTCGTTCTTTTTACACAAGAAGTCACCCAGCTGGACATTTTCTCCTTCAAAGTTGCCGAAATCCAAATACTCATCCTGTATATACCTCATACCGCTTTTGTCGCCACTCACCTTACATTCACCACCGTAGGCAGTGCCGTGATAATAGTAGCGCCAGGTAAACGTGCCGGAAAAACCATCCGGCAAGATATACCGGTAGCTTCCATCCTTCGCTATATTGGTGTAGTTCATTTCCTCGCTCTTGTTTTCCGAATAGGTCTTCAGGTTTTTGCCGTCAATACGGATATAGAAATCCTCGAAAGCGGAAGTCTCCCCGACCGCCTTGTCGTTTTCTATAACAAGATCTTTGGGATGGTAAAGGATAGTTTCTCCGGTGGTGAGCTTTATTTTCACCCTCATATTAAGTGCAAAAGAATTACGTGCATGGTGCAGAATCACATTAAGTTGTTTCGTCGGTGTTCCGGTGTAGGAAAACGTCATTGGGTCGGAGGCGAAAAAATCTTCATTCGATGACTGATCTTCCCTCACACTGAAAACATCGAGATCCTTGAGCTCCTCAGCCGAAGTTATATTATCAGCTTCTGTCTTGTAGGGGAAATAAACTATGTACGTACTCATAGTTTTTTCGTAGTATGGATAAGGCTTGCCACCGGCACCTACCGAGTCGAACGCCCACTTGTTTCCGTCATAAATATACGGAACATTTCGCACCACATAATTATCATCCTTATCGAGGATGATGAGCCCCACGCGATCACCTTTTTCAAATGAGGTAATGGCTCCTACATCGGCAGCTCGCGAGTTGGATCCATCATTTGATAATATTTCTTCACTGACCGTGATGGATATCAGTTCGGGGTTGGCGTTGACGACGGGTTCCGGAACAGGCTCATCGAAGCCTGACTGGCATGCTACGAACATACTCGCCGCCAAATATATATATATAAGTCTTTTCATATTCATGTCATTCACATATTTAGAATGTCAAAATTGGTCGAAGTGTACGTTCAATGTCTTTTGACCCGCTCGCCGATGGTCTTGGGGTTACCTTCATCTGGTAATAAGAAGCATTATCACAATTCGAGGTCACATTGGAACCCGAGTTAATAGTCCAATATGTCTTGGACGATGTTGAGTAAGGTTCGACGAGATCGGCCCCTTCAATTTTTTTCAAACTGCTATTGACAATATCCAGGTTTGTCTCGATTTCACTTAACTGCTTTATTGAAGGTATATACCAGTCACTTGAGATGGAATGAACCGGAACAGATTCAGAATAGTCTTGTAAACCGGTAAACATGGTTCCGGCGTACTTGTCGGGTCTTGGGTTCTCATATTGAATTTTTTCTGATCCTGAGAAAGTACCATAATCGCCTTTAAAATATTTACTGTTCATTACATTATGAGTATATGAATAGCCTCTAAACCAGATAGCCGAACTAGTAGAGACATCCAAATACCCAAAACGTATTGTCAAATTATAGGAAGCAGACGGATATTTAGGGTGTTCCACCACTGTACTTCCGATCGGCCCCCACTTATAATTTCCTGCATCAGTAATAGATACTGCATACCCTTTGACTATTCTATCTTTCCAATCCTCATTTACATCGGCTATATCATCTTGCAATCCCTTACCGAGATAGAAAATGACTCCGACCGGGGTTTTGCCCGCCACCGGTCTATAAAACCATGAACCGTCATCAAATAAAATGTAGCCAAGGCGAGGATCAATGTCGACAAAGTCGAGACTTACTTCCTCTGAACGCACAAAGAAAGAGTATTCATGCACCGGCTTTTCAAGCTCTTCGATGGAACTTGGTGCAGAGGTTCGTTGATCCTCAGACCTGTTACCGATCATTATGAACTCTCTCGATCGCTCGATATCGTTAGCAGGAACGTACATTTTTAAGACTTGACCTCTCAATAATAAGAAATCATCTTCACCGTTGCGGTAACGATCTACATTTTCAACATTTTCGAACTCCAACGTTGTTCTATCAATACCGGGCATATTTTGGGGTAGATTAACCTTGAACAGGGCACCCTTGGCCGGGTATGGAGTAGGATCCACGTCGTCCCATTTGCCGATGAGATAGTTGACATCTATGCGATCTTTCTTCACAGTGATGTTATAGATATAGCGGGTGCCGCTCTGGAGCTCGCCTTCGGTTGACTTGTAGGAGAATTCCCGTGTCACCACTTTGCCGTTGATGGACACAGTGATGCTAATGTGAAACAGTTCCTTCCCGGTCATATCCTGAGGCACAACCAGCGCCTGGTGATCGGATGTGGAGGTTATCTTTCCGTAGTCTTTTCCTGTGAGCACGCCATCAACCCATGAGGCCTTTGTGAACCCCCAGAAGTTGAATACCAGTGTCTTGAACTCCTCATCGGTGATGTCGGTTCCCTGGATTATATTGCATTGTACCTTTGCCATGGAGTGCTTGAACTTAAGAGGCACCTGACTATAGTACATCTGATTGGGGACCTCGGCATAGAGATAGTCCTTGTCATAGAATCCTTGCGACTGGTCGGCCAAGGAAACATCGGTGCGGTCGTCATAAGGGAACCATGCCTTGACGTTTGCGGGGACCGTGTTCTGCCAGTGCAAGGCATGCACCATATCCTGAATAGTGCCGTCGGGGTTTAGAGCATATAATCCCATCTCACCGTCGCCTATACGCACGCCTATGGTATCACCCTTTGCCCATGCGTCCTTTGCGGCTGAGCGGCCGGATGTCATTCCATCAATCGTGGCGGTGAGCAACAGAGGGTATTTGCCGGGAGGCAGTGGGTTACCCCCACTATTAATGTCGTCCTGCATGCAGGATGCCATGCTCGCACAAGTAAGCAAGACAACAACTGTATTTCTAAATAAAGATAATATATTCATTTCTGTTTCTTTCTGTTATTTATTGTGCCACCGCTCCCTGCGAAAGGAGCTGCTACATGAAATGTGTATCTCCGCGCTTAACGCAGTCGCACGGGATGGCTGTATGGTTATTCAATATTGAAAGTAAAATCTTTCTCAATATCAGTCCAGGGGGTGATGGTGAGGGTCTGCATCTTCAGCCCCATCTTGTCGAAGATGAAATTAAAGGTATAGCTCATACCTGAATCCCATCTTATGTTGTCCAGCGGGATTGTCAACAGACTTTGCTCCACATCATCATTTATCGTATAGCTCAAAATGATGCAACATCCGGACTCTTCAGCAAATTCTTGCGGGAGCATGAGCATCCCCTGGTCAAAGACGAGCTTGCTGTCACCGTGGTTTATGAGTTGAACCGGAGTGTTGAACACGGCTGTATAATTGACTTTACCCTCATATCTGCTAATGTCAAACAAACAGTCGTCGGTACGATCGCCAGTCTGAAGTGGAGCAGGAGCCAGGGTAAAAGTTGCCTTCCTGGCAACATTGGTGATTTCCAGCCTATGAAATTTGAGGATGTCTGAATTATTCAACTCATTGTCGTCAAATTTGGGCGCCACATTTATACGGGAGAGTAAATGATGAAAGTTAAGCATCACCGGCACTGTCTCTCCATCGGTATATCTGCGTCGATGTGTAGCGGCGAGAATATCGGTGATTCTGGTATAATCGTCAGGAAGAGAGTATATGAATGAAAGTTGCGATCCGAGATAGACCTTATTTGCATTTGGTTCGTAAAAGACAGATCCGGGAGTGAGTGCCACAAAAGAATATTCGAAGTTGGGTATCCAGTATTGGGTCACACCGTATTCCCAGCGGTCGGATGTCTGATTGAAAGTCACCGGAGCATTTTCCATCATCAACATATTGTTGTGAGCATCGTCACGTTTCATGTCGGCGAATATGGAAAAGGAGTTGAACGAAACATTATTTGCACGGGATGCTCCATCCCCAGTACGCACAGAGAACCTCATTTCCTTACCGCCTAAAGAGTCATCGGGCTCAGCATCAGCACACGATACAAACAGGCACGGAGCAAAGGATATCAAGAGACTATATATATATCTTAAATGCATGGTTCGGAAACTTGAAATACAATAACGCTGTCATTAGTGTTTAGTATCGACACCAAATACCATGTTGAGTGAAGTAGAATCATCCCATGAAGAGGATCCAGAGAGATCTTGTACGGCAGAGAATACGATAGGCTGGATACCGGTGGAAGATCCTGTGATATTGATGTTGTAGGTGTAGATTCTTGACTTCTCCCACTGGGGCGACCATGTACCTACTATATCACGCTCAAGGATTGTCTCACCACTCTTGGTACTCTCAACCTTGATTGAGAAATGGAGTCTGACATTATCGGTATTTCCCTGGGAATCATAAAGTTTAGGAATGACGAAAGCCTCGGTCGTGGCGACTTTGCTTCCAGCCTTGTTCTCAACAAAACTGTTAGTTGGCACTGTAAGGGTAATCTGCTGGTTTCCGTTATCCTCTCCCGTATAATTGCTCCAGACACCGGTGCCAACATTGAAGTCAGCGCGGTTATAGAAGTCAGAAACATAAACATTGGAAACATAGACTTTATAGCCATCGGGAAAATCGGTGGTGAATACAGCCTTGATCTTACACAGGGCATGTGAGAAGCTGAGCGACACGTCGGGGTTTCCCTTCTCAGTTGCCAGAATGTTTTCATTCTCTGCATACACAAGGTCATGCTGATGTGTCTGGTCACAAGCGTAGCGCTGTATGAGCAGCGCACGGCTGTCGATAGAAGTGTTGTTAGCGTCAAAAAGACTGAAAGTCGGGCTGCCATACACGCTTGAGATGGCTATATCGGCGCATGAGTAAGCATAGAAGAAATATGAGCATCCGGGTACCCAGTAACGCACTCCGTCATATCCCCAAGAGGTTATACCGTTTACAACCTTTCTGTTGACGTCCACACCGTTGAATATCTGGACAGGTGTGGTGAGGTTCGGCTTAGTGTAATAGCCATAAACCATGAAATGGTCAAAGGATGTGTTATTGAGGTCTCCATCGACGGCACGGCTCGACTTGTTGACCACGTTATCAAAGCCTATGATATTGCTTTGTGTCTGGCTTACATCAACCACATATTCTGAAGTACAGGCAGTGAATGTCATGACTGCCATAGCCAGGGGTAATAAAGACTTGTTCATTGCTAAATTGTTGATTTTTATCGGCTTATTAATTATTTTTTTATTTGTCATATAGTTTAATAATCGGAAGATTAGTAAATATCATCGAAGTCGGGCAGCGGAAAGTCAACATCTACCTGTCCCCAACCGGACAGATTCACGTTAAAGTCACCATCTCCCATCTCGCGCTTGTTCTGATCGTCCTCAATGCGTATTCCGGATACAGTGATCACGCCTCCTCTGGGTTGCTTCCTGATCTGGTCGGCAATGTCATAGTTGAACTGTAGGGTTGTGCCGTTGGTAAGCATCACCTCAAGATTGAGTGTATATGGACGCTCGGCAGCATTGTCTCTGACATTTCCGTAATATTCATCAGGAAATCCGGGAACGCCGAATGATTTTACATGAGCCTCACAACCGTTTGCAGTCACGTCGCAATCGAACAGCACTATGACGGATTCGTCTGAAGTGTGTCCATCGCGGAGATACGCCGACTCAGCCATGCCTCCGAGAGCTCCACGTGCAAGAGCTATATGGTGTACACCATACTCAAAATCAAAGCGTACTACATACGTGTAAACGAGGGGCTGCATCTTCACCGGTAGGTTTCTGACCTCGTGAATATCGATGGGCGGCACACCTTCTATGTAGGCAGAGTAAAGCACATCGGGCGAGTTTGCCGACCTTGCCCCCGGATGTCTCTCCATGACTGAAGTGATAGACGCGCGTGAACGTGATGTCGCAGAGGCGCGTGCATCGGAGAGGGATGCAACATCAGAGAGGATTATATACTCGGTATCGCCGTTGTAGAACAGGAAAGAGTAGTCACCCTTCTCCTGAAACACTACATCGCCGCCGTCTGCCGTTAAATAATGCTCGCCGTCGGGATTGCCTTCCTTATATTTGACAAGGTTTACCCATTCGGGAGTGGCGGGTCGGAGTTCATTGTATGAAAAGCCATGGTATGAGGCATCCCAACTGCTGAGGTGCGCCATGCCGTAGTCGCGCTCCCATTCACGCTCCCACTCAAGCGCCATAGCAGCTTTGGGATAGTGGTCGTAGCACAACTCGGTGCGCTGACATGCCGTCAGGAGCATGAACCAGAGAAGCACAACGGCTATTGTTATATATCTGTCAATAATTTTCATTTCACTTATTTATTTTTCAGTTTGAAAGCGCCACACAAGCGACAGCCTGAGCCTGAGAGGGCCAAAATAATTGATATTCTTTGTAAGCTGATACAGGTAGTGACCGTCACGTGGATAATAGAGTTTATCCCGCGCATAAAGATAACCGATTCCGATTCCGGCATCGAGTGACAGGTGCTTGCCTATCGCCCACATATATCCAGCCGAAATACCAGCAAGCGCACCCTCGCCTTCATGCCCTTTCTTACTGTCGCATAGGTCATAAAGACCTCCACCGACAAAAGCACCGACATATATGCCATTCCAACGCGAACGCTCGATAGCCCAAAAGCGCACTTCGGGTATCACCGTAGCAATGCGATATACTTTATGCGGGTCATTCTTAGCATACCATGCCCCCTGAACCTCAAGGGTGGCGGACCAACGGTCTTTAAACTTCCATTCGGCCTCTATATTGGGCATCAGAACGGCATAATACAGCAGGTTTGTTTTCACAGCGAGCCGACTGACAGTTTTGAGCTTTTCCATCTCCGTAGCAGTTGATTCCGTCACCGGTTCATTGTTCTTCATATTGACTGTCGTCTCGGAAATGATTTCAGAACTGTTGTCGGGTTCAGCTACGGCAGTAAGTTCATTGACTACAGGCGTCAAATCAAAGAAAGTTGTCTGCGATATCTCATTAGCAGCTTGTGGAATGAAGGGGGTTCCATCTGCGACATTTTCCTGAGGGAACATGGGAAAGGTGATAGCCAGGATAATGAACACCACCGTCAGCGGTCGTATGGGGTTAGTTTTTTTCAGAAAGTTCATAATGATCAATTTATTTGTCGCGAGCAAACAATTAACTCATAGGCATTATCGGAACTGTTAAAAGACCGATGGAATATCACGGACACATGAGACTTAACAGCAATGGTCATGCTTTTATTGCGCGACTCATGCCTTTTTTCGTTATTTCTAAGTATAGTTGTATCTCCTATCATTTTATGCGAAGGGATGAAATCAAGCTTAAAACTTATTCAGGCACCCTATCTTGTTGAACGGATATGAATCCGTTAAATTTCTATCATTCTCTCATGATTTTTTCCTGAACACACATGCAACGCACGATGCGGCAACACGAAAGCATGCCATAATACAATGCAAAGATACTACTTAATGTTGTAAAATGCAAGAATTTGATTAAAATAACGCACATAACGATAGCCAAAAAGCACAAAATTATGTGCTATAATGTTAAAATGTGCCATAAAGGACATATAAGACCAAGGATCCTGCAGGAAAAATTGTTTTAAATCGATATTTTCTGCATCAGTTCATCAGAGACAGCTTCTTTTATCACGAAAACTGAGGCTCGGGTTCAGCCAAACAGCTTATTTATAAAGGTATAAGCTATTATATATTGAGTTATATAACCGACCGTACCTCTAAACAATACGAAACCTATAGGTCATTTTTTTATCTGTTAAAGCTTTATTCTCATAATTTTTATTTAAATTTGTGCTATAAAGTAATTTATCTGTCAGTATGAAACATATACCAATCGCTAAGATATTTATTGCAGTAGTCTCATTTTTATCGTTTTTCGGCGTCAATGCTCAAGAGGCAAAATGGATAATCGCCAATGATACGCTCTGCAACAAGACCAATTCATGGGTAGAGTTTGAAAAAAATTTTGACTTGAAAAAGAAGCCTAAAGAAGCTTTTATCAAGATCGCTGCCGACTCGAAATATTGGCTGTGGGTAAATGATTCTTCAGCCGTTTTTGAGGGCAGTTTGAAGCGAGGCCCTAACCCAAAAGACGGATACTATGACCTCGTGAACATCGCACCCTATTTAAAGAAAGGCAATAACCGACTGAGAGTGATGCTTTGCTATTTTGGCAAACCGGGATTCTCTCATAACGATAGCGGTAAAGCCGGCTTGATTTTTGACGGTAAGTCGATCGGATTGGTAAGCGACAGTACATGGCAAAGCCGACGATTGCCCGAATATGGAACAGCCGGATTACCCAAAACCAACTACCGACTCTCGGAATCAAACATACGATATGACGCTCAATTAGAAGGTTCTTCATCATTCAAATCGTCGGTTGAACTTGGAAAATGGGGCGACGAGCCGTGGAACAATCTTGTAAAACGTCCTATACCTCAATGGAAAAATCACAGCATAATTTATGCCAATCCCGAGATAACTACCGACGGAAAAGGTAACAAAATTTTATCGGTACGACTCCCCTACAATATGCAGATGACACCGGTAATCGAGCTTACCGACCCTAAAGGTGGCACTGAAATCAAATTGGAAACAGACCACGTCAGAGGCGGAAGTGCCGACTGTGTAAGAGCCGAATATGTCACCAAACCGGGCGCACAAAAATATGAATCGCTCGGCTGGATGAACGGCGACGTTCTGAATATCATCTATCCCGAGGACTCCCCTGTTAAAATAAGCAAAGTCGGCTATCGCGAAACCGGATATGACACCGATTTTGAGGGTAGCTTTGTATGTAACGACTCTACAATCAATCGATTCTGGGACAAGGCGATGCGCACCCTCTATGTTAACATGCGCGACAACTATTTTGATTGTCCCGACCGCGAACGTGCTCAATGGTGGGGCGACGTAACAATCTTGATGGGACAAAGCTTCTATCAGTTATCGCCTAAGGCAAATGCGTTGATAAAGAAGGCGATGCACGAATTAGTCGATTGGCAAAAACCAGACGGGACTTTATTTGCGCCGATTCCTGCCTCAAACTGGAACCGTGAACTGCCTGCTCAATCATTAGCCGCAATCGGACCCTACGGATTTACATATTATTATCTCCACACCGGCGACACGGCTACAATGCACCACGTTTACGAACCTGTCAAACGCTACCTCAATCTATGGGAACTCGACTCAGACGGACTGACAGCTGAACGTAAAGGCGGATGGGCATGGGGTGACTGGGGTACCAATGCCGATATGCGATTAATCCTTGCCGCATGGCACTATCTCGCACTCAAATCAGCAATTCAGCTTGCCGACTTAAATAATAATCAAGAAGATATTCCTGCATATCAAGCAAGAATGGACAGCATCGCAACTGCATTCAACAAATGTTGGAACGGATATGCCTACCGCCATCCGTCATACCAAGGAGCAACCGACGATCGAGTTCAGGCTATGGCTATTTTGACAGGAATTGCCGACAGCTCAAAATATGACCAAATCTTCAAACTGTTTCAATCTCAGGAATATGCAAGCCCATACATGGAAAAATATGTGCTCGAAGCATTGATGAAGATGGGACACGGCGACTATGCAGTCAAACGTTTCAAGAAACGTTTTAACGATATGATCGCCGACACCACCCACTCGACTCTCTTTGAGGGATGGCAAGAAGGCGGATATGGCGGCGGATCTACCAACCACGCCTGGAGTGGTGGTATGCTGACCGTGATTGCCGAGAATATATGCGGATTACGTCCGCTCTCGCCCGGCTGGAGAACTTTTATTGTTGAACCTAAGCCGATTTTGAGCGAATGTGACATCGAAGTTCCGTCAGTTGCAGGATTGATCAAAGAATCGTTCAAGGACACTGACAAAGAATTCACACTCAATTTAACAGTTCCTGCAGGCACACAAGCCACCGTCAAACTCCCCGAAAGCAACTATTCTGAAGTCAAGCTCAACGGTAAGGTCATAGACATTGCTGACTTTAAACCGTTAGGCAAAGGAACTTACACTTTTAAATGTCTAAAAAGTCTGTAAAGAATCGGGATTTTGAAAATTACGCTTATTTCTTGGCGAGTCGGTCACTTAAAATCAGACCTGCCAAAATGAGTGCGCATCCAAGATAGCCAACCAACGAGATTGTCTCATTTAAAATGACATAAGCAAGGATTAGCGTCACTACCGATTGAAGATAAAGGTAATTGTTTGTGACGATTGCACCTAAAGCCGATGTTGCCTTTG
>JAIDRE010000094.1 GCA_029061925.1 Muribaculaceae bacterium
TCAGACTACAAAGCATTGGGCGACTATCTCTTCGTTAAACACCTCGACGGCAATATAAAAGACGAAGATGAAAATCACAACTTCCTCTATACCCCCGAAGGGTTTGTAAAAGCCCCGAAATTTGGAGGATATGACAATCCCGAATACTTCCGCCAGATTGTTAAATCGTCGGGCAATCGACTTGAAGTCAAAGAGATTAAATGAATTAATCAGAATTTATCGGGATTGATCTCGTTTAAGCATGATTAATCCCGATTGAATTTTTGAATATAAAAAACAGCCATTGATTGGCTGTTTTTTTTGTCAAGTGGCGATTTATCAGTAAATTTGCAGTCAGAAATAAAGAGAATCAACCATCTGATGATATCGATAAACAACCTTTCGGTTGAATTCAGCGCTAAATCGCTGTTTGACAACATCAATTACGTCATAAATAAAAAAGACAAAATCGCTCTTGTAGGCAAGAACGGTGCCGGAAAATCGACTATGCTCAAAATTATAGCCGGACTCCAGCAACCTACCTCGGGAAACGTAGCCGTACCGCGTGACATCACCATCGGCTATCTACCTCAGCAGATGACCCTTAACGATACAATGACGGTTATCGAAGAGGTTCGTTCGGCGTTTGCCCATATCGACAAGCTGAAAGAGCGTCTTGACCATTATAACGAGGAACTTGCCACACGTACCGACTATGAAAGCGCCTCATATCAGGAACTTATCGAAAATATGACGTCGCTGACAGAGCGCCTGGCAATGGAGGAAAGCGAGAATGCCGAGGCTGAGATTGAAAAAACGCTCATCGGTTTGGGTTTTACACGCAAAGACTTCAACCGTCCGACATCAGAATTCAGCGGGGGATGGCGTATGCGTATCGAGCTTGCGAAACTGCTGTTGCGTCGCCCCGACGTGTTGCTTCTCGACGAACCTACCAATCACCTCGACATTGAGTCAATCCAATGGCTCGAATCGTTCCTTACTCAAAAAGCCGATGCGGTTGTTCTGGTTAGTCACGACCGCGCATTTATCGACAATGTGACCAATCGCACCATTGAAATTTCGATGGGTAAAATCTATGACTATTCGGTCAACTACTCAAAATTTGTGGAATTGCGCAAAGAGCGCATCGAACAACAGATGAGAGCTTACCAAAATCAACAGAAACAAATTCAGGACACCGAAGATTTTATCGAGCGATTCAGATATAAGGCAACGAAATCGGTTCAGGTTCAGAGCCGCATCAAGCAACTCGCCAAAATCGAACGCATCGAAGTTGACGAAGTCGATACATCTCACCTCAACCTGAAATTCCCGCCGGCTCCACGTTCGGGCGACTACCCCGTGATTGCTGATAACGTCGGAAAGGCATACGGTGACCATCAGGTGTTTGACAATGCGACATTCACAATCAAACGTGGCGAAAAGGTTGCCTTTGTCGGTAAAAACGGCGAGGGTAAATCAACACTTGTCAAATGTATTATGGGTGAAATTCCGTTTACAGGTAATCTCAAGATAGGTCACAATGTAAAAATAGGATATTTCGCTCAAAATCAGGCACAACTGCTTGATGGTGAAATCTCGGTGTTTGACACAATAGACCGTGTTGCCATCGGCGATATACGCACCAAAATTCGTGATATTTTGGGTGCATTCATGTTTGGTGGCGAAGCATCTGACAAGAAGGTCAAAGTTTTGTCGGGTGGTGAAAAAACACGTTTGGCAATGATCAGATTGTTGCTCGAACCGGTCAATCTGCTCATTCTCGATGAGCCTACCAACCATCTCGACATGAAGACCAAAGACATTCTCAAACAAGCGATTAAAGATTTTGACGGAACTGTTATCGTTGTGAGCCACGACCGTGAATTTTTGGACGGGCTTGTTGAAAAAGTATATGAATTTGGAGGCGGTCAGGTTAAAGAATGTCTTGGCGGAATCTATGACTTTCTTGAAAAGAAAAAACTGGCGTCGTTGCAAGAGCTCGAACTTTCACGTCGCCCCGCTCGTGCCGAAAAACAGTCTGAGCCGAAACAACAAGCTCAGCCCAAGCCTGAACCTCAGCCTGCGGCTCAACCGACCGAGCAACCCAAGCGAATATCATACGCCGAGCAACGCGAACATGAAAAAATGGCACGTCGCGCCCGCAAAAAAGTTGAGGAAGCCGAAGCCGAAATAGCCCGTATCGAAGGTCTCATCAAAGAGATTGAGGCTGAAATTGCCGGCGGACGCACAGACTCTGAAATTTTTGAACAACATTCATCGCTCAATAAGCAACTCGAAAATGCAATGAGCATTTGGGAACTTGCATCAATGGACCTTGACAACTTTAAATAAACTATGACTGCAAATAAAAAGAAAAACAATCCGTTAACAGCCGTATATGTGATTTCACTTTTGGTGGCAATCATTGTCATAATCGCATTTATGCTATTCAACTTTCTGACAAAGAAATACAACGGTGAACCCTATCGTCTTAAAATACCTCACGGAGCGACTATCGAGCAAATTGAAGACTCGCTTGCCAACCTTGATTTGTTTGGCGAGGATGTCTATACCGTCTGGAAATACTATGGTAGTAGCCCGACGACTGCCCGTGGATCATATCTCATTGAGCCTGGCGAGAGTGTTCTCGATGTTGCAAAACGACTCAAGAGCGGTCGTCAAACGCCTGTAAAACTTTCATTTAATAACGTTCGCACCATCAATCAGCTTGCCGATCGCATTGCCGACAAAATGGATTTTACAGCCGAGGAATTTATTGAAGCACTCGACGAGATTTTGCCAGATGCCGGATTTACAAAACCTCAATATCCGGCTGCGTTCATTCCAGATTCATACGAATTTTATTGGACCGCATCTCCCCAGAAGGTTATCTCAACTCTGCTTGACTACCGTAACAAGTTCTGGACCGACGAACGTCGTCAAGCCGCTTCGGCTCTTGGCTTGACACCGGTTGGAGTCGCAACTATCGCCTCAATTGTCGAGGAAGAATCGTCAAAGAATGACGAACGTCCGATAATTGCACGTCTTTATATCAACCGTCTTGACCGCAATATGCCCCTTCAAGCCGACCCGACAGTAAAATTTGCAGTCGGTGATTTCGGGCTGAGACGTATCACAGGTAAACATCTACAAGTTAATTCACCCTACAACACCTATAAAGTCAACGGTTTACCTCCGGGTCCAATTAGAGTTGTTGACCGTAAGACGCTTGAACAGGTGTTGACTGCTCCGCGAAACGAATACCTCTACATGTGTGCCCGCGAGGACTTTTCAGGCTATCATAATTTTGCCCGTGACCTTGCAGAACACAACGCCAATGCAGCCCGTTATCGTGCCGAGTTGAACCGACGAGGAATAAAATAGCGCAAAAAACTTATTGACATTCCCTTTAAGTACAAGATTATTGAGTATCTTTGCAATATATATAATAT
>JAIDRE010000095.1 GCA_029061925.1 Muribaculaceae bacterium
ATCAAATATAATTTGGATAAATCGGGATAATTAGTAGCGAATAAGATATGAGAAAGATTGATAATTAAGAGGTTAACCATCCGTACTCTCTCTTACTAAGAGAGAGTCATATTTTAACTATAACAATATGTCAAATCTGCTTGAGTTTCAAATGCGTTAGCTATGAAACAAAAGTTCTAAAACAAAAATTATACTGTAAAACAAACTATTTAAACTCCAATCATTTTTTCACTACTTACCATGTATCATCTTCATGTAACGATACTAATACCATCTTTATTAGTTTTTTCTGATACAAAGTTAAGTCATTACATCGAAGGAAATTTCTCCTTCTCTTCCATAAAAACAATTACCCTAAATTATTATAAACCAACCATTATCATTTTTATGAAGAAGCAATTTGCATTGTTAGCAGCACTTGCTTTGACTTGTGGAGCTCCCGCGTTCTCGGGTAGTATTCTCGGTCAAACAGGGTTCTCAGCTGCCGCACAGACGCAGAAAGCAACCGGTACTGTCGTTGACGAAACCGGTGAACCTCTGCCCGGTGTCTCAATCATTGTTAAAGGCAGTCAAGGTGGTGTTGCCTCGGATCTCGACGGTAAATTCACTCTCAACGCCAAACCGGGCGATGTGCTCAAATTCACTTACATCGGCTACAACCCTGTTGAAGTGAAATTCAACGGTCAGCCTTTAAACGTGACAATGAAACCCGATGTCGAAACTCTCGACGAAATCGTGGTTGTCGGTTACGGTTCACAACGACGTGAACACCTCACCGGCGCCGTTTCAAGTGTCGATGTAGCCAAAAACCTCCAAGGCCGTCAAATTGCCGATGTCGGTCGTGGTCTCCAAGGTACTACTCCGGGTCTTAACGTTGTTCTCCCCAACGGTGAAATCGGTTCTGACCCAACTATCAAAATTCGCGGCCAGGTAGCATCGCTTAACGGTTCTGCCAACCCGCTCATCCTTCTTGACAACGTTGAAATTCCTTCGATTCAGCTCGTTAACCCTGATGACATCGAACAGATTTCAGTACTTAAAGATGCTGCTGCAGCCTCAATTTACGGTTCTAAAGCTGCATTTGGTGTTATCCTTATCAAAACCAAACAAGGTGCCAAAACCGACCGTATAGACATTTCTTACTCAGGTAACTTCGCATGGCAACGTATCTCTAAGAAAATGGAGATGGGTACAATCGACGCCTCTCAATATCGTGTTGACGCTCTCAAACGTTCAGGTTCAACCTATGCCGGTGCATTCTGGTATATCAGCGAAGAAGGTCTTGCACGTCAGCGCGAATGGCTTGAAAACTATGAAGGCAAGATTGGTCCGAACGATCCGTTCACATACGGTCGTGACTGGTATGTTGATAACAACAACCGTAAAATCTTCATCCGTCCTTACGATCCGTATGAATACATGATTCGCGACTGGGCTCCTTCAATGAGTCACAACCTCTCGGTTAACGGTAAATCAGGTAAGACTCAATTTAATATCGGTCTCGGTTACCTCGATCAGGACGGTCTTATCAAGCCCTCTAAAAATGATGACTACCGCCGTTACAACGCATCGGCACGCATCAACACCGAATTTAACAAATATATTTCGGTTCGCGGTGGTCTCAACTATTCACTCCGTAACAAACGCTATGCCTACGCTACCAACTCAACTACAGCCGACCCTTGGTATTATCTCTATCGTTGGGATGCATACGCACCTTATGGCGAAGATGAAAACGGACACCCTCTCCGTTCTCCATTAAACGAAATGAAATACGCAAATACCGCAAACCGCGAGGATGCATACTTGAGCGTTAATGCCGGATTTACAATCAACTTCACCGACAACTGGCACTATCGTCTTGATTATACTTACGCTTCTGAAAACCAGACAATCAATAAGCCTGGTACACGTTTCACAATGTCTGATACCTGGACAGGTGCAGTTGCACGCTATGATGCAAACGGTGATCGTGTTTATGTTAACAAAGCAGGTCAGGTTGTATCTTCAACCGATCCAGAAGCAATGCCCGCATACGACTTAAACTATCATCAAGTAACTGCTAATGGTAGTAACCCTGACCATATCCGTCGCGAATCAACCCATGCAAAACGCCATACTCTCAACATGACTATGGACTATAACTGGGATATCAATGACGACAATAATCTCACAGCCATGATCGGTATGAACCGTAATGACTGGGAGTCAAAACAGCACTGGTCTCAAATTACTACACTTACTGATATTATCAGCCCGTCATTTGACAAAACAATCGGAACTCAAACATCTTCAGGTAACGATTACTGGGATGGTCAGCTCGGATTTTTCGGTCGTTTGAATTATTCTCTCTTTGACCGCTATCTTCTTGAAGTCAACTATCGTTATGATGGTTCTTCTAAATTCCCCAAAGGTATGAAGTGGCGCTCGTTCCCATCTGTTTCGGCAGGTTGGCGTATTGACCAGGAAAAATTCATGCAATGGGCTAAACCAACTCTCGATTCTTTCAAACTTCGTGCATCTTGGGGTCGTATCGGTGACCAGTCAGTTAGCTCAAGCCTCTATGTATCAACGCTTTCTCAGAGCTCTATTAACTGGGTTGACTCATCCGGTAATAAATTCATTGGCGTAGGTACTCCAACTGCTATTGAAAGTAGCATTACATGGCAAGATATCGAAACAACCAACGTTGGTCTTGATGCACGTCTCTTCGGTGGTCTTGGAATCGTCTTTGACTGGTATCAGCGTGACACCAAAAACATGATTGTGCCCGCTGCCGGTATAACTGCATCATTTGGAGCAGCTGCTCCAAATGGTAACTTCGGTAACCTCCGCACCCGTGGTTGGGAACTTGCAATCGACTATAACCACTCATTCAACAAAGATCTCTCAATCAATGCAGTGTTCACAATCTCTGACGCCCGTACAACTATTACCAAATATAATCCAACTGTTGGTGACAAAGCTAATATCGACAATTGGTATGACGGTAAAGAATATGGTGAGATCTGGGGTTATAAAGTTGATCGCCTCTATCAGAAAGATGACTTCCTCTATAATGAGGACGGATCATTCCAAACAGTGTACGTTGCTAATGGCAAAGTTGTTGAAAAAGGAACAACAGGTGCTAAACTCATGAACAAACTTGCTGATCCCAACGGTGTTTACCAGGATTACTTCCAACCCAGCGACAACCTTCGCTTTGGTCCTGGTGATATCAAATATGTTGATGTAAACGGTGATGGACAAATCCGTCAGCTCGATAATACTCTTGCCGAACATGGTGACAAAGTTAAAATCGGTAACTCTACTCCCCGTTTTGAATATGGTATCCGTCTTGGCGTAAACTATCGCGACTTTGACTTCTCTATCTTCGGTCAAGGTATCGGCTCACGCAAAATCTGGGGTGCAGGCTTCCTTGCAATCCCCGGCTTCAATACCGGTGACGGTGCAATTCCTCAGGCTATTGCAGGTAACTACTGGACTGAAGATAATACAGATGCATTCTATCCACGCGCATACAATATGGGTGGTAACAACGCAACCGGACTTTTCCAGCAGAGTGACCGCTACATGCTTGATATGTCATACTTCCGCATCAAAAACATCACTCTCGGTTACACCATTCCTCAGCGCATTACTCGCAAAGCTTTCATCCAGAAAGCTCGCTTCTATGTTGCAGCTGAGAACCTCGTTACATTTGACAAACTTCACGGACTCCCGATCGATCCCGAAGTTATCTCAGGTGTTTCAATGTGGAACTCTTCTAACTACAACTCAGGACGTACCGGTGTAGGTACACCTGCGATGAAGAATATCAACTTCGGTATTCAGTTAAACTTCTAAATTCTAAGAACTATTAAGTATGAAAAAATATATAATTCTTTCAGCTGTTGCTCTCGGAATGTCTCTCGCTTCTTGCGATGAGGTTCTCGACCGTCCGCAATTGAACACTCCGACCGACGAAAGTTTCTGGAATAATGAAATTGAGCTTCGCCTCTATGCCAACAGCTTCTACACAACCTATTTTGTAGGTTACAACTCCGGTTGGACATCAACCTACACCCCTGTGCGTGGTTTGACTTTTGCCGATGACTTCTCTACAACCGGTCAACAGTCAAATTTCACCTCAAATGTTCCATCATCTCTTTCTTCAACTGCCGGTACGGGTTCTCTTACCCAAACAGCAGGACAGACTTGGGACTTCTCTATGGTTCGTAAAGCAAATATCATGCTTGATCGACTTGAGAACGGTATGAAAGATAAAATTTCGGAAGAAGCATTTAATCACTGGAAATCAGTTGGTGAATTCTTCAAAGCATTTGAATACACTCTTCTCGTGACTTCATTTGGTGATGTCCCATATTTTGAACACGAGGTTGGACAAACCGATATTGAGGAACTTTACCGAGATCGTGATCCACGAAATTTTGTGATGGGTAAGGTATATGATCTCTGCAAAGACGTTATGGCAAATATGCGTGTGAACGATGGTGCAAACGTACTTAACCGTTACGTTGCTGCCGGTTTCATCAGTCGCTGGATGCTTTTTGAAGGAACATGGCAAAAGTACCATTACGGAAACACTGAATTGGCAGATAAATATCTCCAGTTTGCAGTTGAAGCAGGTGACTATGTCATCAACAGTGGTAAATTTGCTATCCAGACTCCAATGCCCGAGCTCTTTGGTTCTTATGACCTCTCAGGTAATAAAGAATGTCTTATTTACCGTAAGTACAGCGATGCACAAGCTGTTCGCCATTGTATCGCCTCATATTGCAATGGTAAAGAAGCACCCCCTGCAACCGTCAATCTCGCATTCTTGAAGTCTATCATCTGTGTAGATGGTAAGCCTTACAAAACCTCGTCAGTTGCTGATGCAGATAGTTTTAAACTCGGTAAACTTGCCGTTACTCGTGACCCCCGCTTTGAAGCTTGCTTCTCAGACAAAGCCAATATCAACTCAGGAACCCGTATCTATGGACGTAAATTTATTGACCGCTATGCATGGACTCGTCCGGCCAAAGATACAAATCCTCTCTATGAAAGTGTAACCAACGTAAATGACGCTCCGGTTATGCGTTATGGAGAAGTTCTTCTGAACTGGATTGAAGCTAAAGCAGAGCTTGGCAATGTAACTCAAGCCGACATCGATAAGTCAATCAACGCACTCCGCGCTCGTCCTATTGATGAAACTGCAAAAAATAAAGGCGTTACCCAAACTGCACCTATGGTTCTTGCAGAAATCGATGCAAGCTTTGACCCCGATCGTGATGCTGACGTAGATCCCCTCCTCTGGGAAATCCGTCGTGAACGTCGTCTTGAGCTCGTGTTTGAGTACAGCCGTCTTGTTGACATCCGTCGTTGGAAAAAACTCGACTATATGGATAACAACAAAAATCCCGACACAATGCTCGGTCCTTGGATTGACTTCAACGAAGAACTCAATACATCACTCACAAAAGGCTCTACTAAGGTTCAAAAAGCTGATGGGACAGTCGTAACTTACGATGGCGGAAATGCCGCCGACATGATAGGCTTCTATGTTCCTATCAACATAAAACCACGTAGCGCATTCAGCGAACGTTCTTATCTATATCCTGTAGGTAATACACAAATTCAGCAATATGCTGAAGTTGGCAAAAAACTTACTCAAACTACAGGATGGGAATAAATATTAAGGTAAAAAAGCTATAATTTCAATATAGTAAAAAACTGTTTTCCTTATAAAGAATTAGTAGTTCCGATAAGGTCAGTCGCCCCAAAAACGACTGACCTTATTTTATTGGCTGATGCTTGATTTTGAGTGTGTTCAGGCCGGCTTTTTGGGCTTGGGAGTGTTGGAGAGGACGGGGGATTGTGTAGGTACGACCATCTTTGATGAGGTAGGAGCCGGTTTGGTGGAAGGTGAAGGGGATGGCGTGGTTAATACATTGATGTTGGAGGTCAACTACCCAGTCATATTGTAGCGGTCGGGCATATTTACCTGACTCTCCGCCGGCCGAGACTTCTTCAATTTTTGTTGGGTTGAGATAGGATGTCAAATCAATTTTTTCGAGCATAGGCGCCACGATGATGAGGCGATGTTTTATAGGTGATGAGAGAAAAACGGGGAGTCGTTTGTCGGCTTGCTCCTGATTCTCGGTTGTACATCCGATTGCAACGTTGTCATATCCGTCTTTCCAGTCTGAGGGTAAACATTGGGCGAGTCGCTCGATGCGTTTTGTAAAGAAATAAAATGAGCAGTCGGGGCGCTGTCTTATGATGTCCCAAATCTCGTCACGCCATGGGTCAGCCTCCTCAATCAGAAAGTCAGAGGTAAAACATAGCGCAAATTCAGTTCCTGCCGGGAATTTGAAATTCTTCTTTCGGTCACGTTTAATTGGCAAATTGAACGATGAGGTGCGCCTCACCTCGGTTGGCGGTATAGTTGCTCCATACGCAGCATCCTCGCGGTAAACATAACAATGTTTACATCCTTGACTGATCTTGTGACAACCGTGCCACGGATTCCACATCGGCATAATTAGCTCCTCTTTTTATAGGTTACTGCTGAGATTGAAAGAAGTCCGATTGCAAAGATCGCGAGGGCGGAGTATTGTTGCCATAATTCGATGATTGATGCTCCTTTGAGATAAACTGATCTCATGATTTCGATGAAGTAGCGAGGAGGGATGATGTAGGTGATTAATTGTGCCCAGCTGGGCATTGAGGCTATTGGCGTGAAGAGTCCGCCCATCAGTTGGAAAATCATGATAAAGGCGAACATCACGAAAATTGTCTGCAACATTGTTGATGAACTGTTGGCAATCGTCAATCCGAGTCCCGACATGGTCAAGCTGAACAATATCGCGGCCAGGTATATAGCGCCAATGTTGCCGGCAGGAGCAAGTCCATAGACAAATCGTCCGATTAGTATTCCGATCGTTACGACAATAATTGCAATTACCCAAAACGGAATGAGTTTTGACAGCACGAAAATTGTTCGGCTCACTGGCGTAACGTTCATTGCCTCAATTGTTCCGGTCTCTTTTTCGCTGACAAGATTCAATGCCGGAAGGAATCCGCAAATGATAATCAACAGAACGACCATCAATGCCGGAATCATATAGTTTTTGAAGTCGAGTGTGGGATTGTACCGATAGATGATGCTTGATGAGGCATTAGGTAATGATATGCCTGTCTCACTCGAAAATGCAGATAGAGTAGCAGCCACAGATTCAGTCACATAACGGGCTCCGAGTAATCCTTTTGTGGCGTTGACACCATTAGCCTCCACATCGACAGATGCTTTTCCTGAAGCTGAAGCAAAATTGACAGCGTAATTGAAAGGAATCGTGAGCAATACATCGGCATTCCCGTTTTCAATCTCTGTCATAGCGGCAGAGTGGGACTGCGAAACGTGAATCACTGACAATTCCTCGGCGGCATTTATATCGGCAATTATCCGTCGCGACAGCTGGCTCATGTCGTTGTCAACAACCGCAATATTTACATTTTTCACATCAAGATTTGCCACCAGAGGTATGATGAGCATAACCATCAATGGCATCATAAAGATAACCTTAGGCATCAACGGATTATGTCTCATCAGTATTATCTCTTTGCGCAGAAGTGCCGCCAATATTCTAAGTTTCATCTTCATCGCGAATTTTTGAATTTAGTGATTGCTAATGTGAGGAGTACGATAGTCATTGAACCCAATATGATTGTCTCACGGATTATGTAGCTAAACGGGAGTTGCTGAATCATAAGCTTACGCATCGCGCTGATATACCATCGGGCAGGGATAATGGTAGTGATGTACTGCAAGATACGTGGCATATTGTCAATCGGGAAAATCATTCCCGAGAACATGATTACGGGTATCATAAACATCACCGCCGATATGATAAGTGCGTTCAGCTGAGTGTTGACAATCGTCGATACCAACAGTCCGATTGAAAGCGACAGCGTGATATAGATCAATGACAGGATTATAACGTTGAAAACACTTGCCGAAAACGGTAGCTCCAAAACAGTGTAGGCTATCAAAAGCATGATTGCCAATATGATACACGACAAGATGAAGTAAGGTATAATCTTACCCATGATTATTGTCCCGGGTTTGGTCGGCGATACGAGTAACAGGTCCATCGTGCCGCTTTCTTTTTCTCGGACTATCGATACGGAAGTCATTATGGCACAGATTAATATGAATATCATACCCATAATGCCGGGCACAAAGTTATAGGCACTCTTCATTTGAGGATTGTAAAGCGTCTGAGTCAGTATTGGAAGCAGTGATTGCGATGAGCCGGTCAAAACGCCCTGAATGTAACCTGTCGCGGTCTTGGCTGATGTGGTGTTTGACGCATCAACAACTATCTGGGTTGCCAATTTATTGCCATCGGTTCTGATAAATAATGCCGCATCAATTTTGCCGGTCCTCAAAAGTAGATCAATGTCTTTGGGCGCGGCTTGACCAAGGTATGTAAAATATTCATTGACAGCCAGTCGCTGCTCAATGTTGCGTGACATTTCGGTGTGTCGGTCAACGACAGTAACAACCTTGATATTCTTGACTTCGGTCGAGATCGCAAATCCAAAAAGAATGAGCAAAAACAGTGGCATCACGAGTGTAATTATCATCGTGCGTTTATCTCTCACGATGTGAATAGCCTCCTTTTTTATTAATGATCCAAATATTCCCATTTTATTCCTCTCTTTTAGCTTGTTTGGCGACAATGCGGAATACTTCATCCATCGTTGTGGCGCGATATTTTTCTTTAAGCGCAGTCGGGTTGTCGAGCGCACTGATTTTACCATCGACCATGATTGATACGCGGTTACAATATTCGGCTTCATCGAGATAGTGAGTCGTCACGAAAATTGTCATGCCTTTTGACGATGCCTCATATATAAGCTCCCAAAACCGTCGGCGCGTAACCGGGTCAACACCACCGGTCGGCTCATCGAGAAAGACGACTTTAGGGGTATGGATTGTAGCCGTGGCAAATGCCAATTTCTGTCTCCAGCCAACTGGGATGTCGCCGACAAGAGTGGTGCGCATATCCTCCATTTCAAGGTCTTTAAACAGATTTTCTGATGCGCTTTTAAATTCTTTGTCGCTCATCCCGTAGATTGTGGAGAACAGTCTTAGGTTTTCAATGACAGTCAGATTACTGTAGAGGGAAAATTTCTGACTCATATAGCCGATGTTGCGCTTAATGTCTTCGGCATCGGTCGTAATATCAAATCCGGCAACTGTGCCGGTGCCTGATGTCGGATAACTAAGTCCACATAACATTCTCATCGCGGTTGTTTTACCGGCACCGTTTGCTCCGAGGAAGCCGAAAATTTCCCCTTCTGTCACATCGAAAGATATATGATCTACCGCAGTGAACGATCCAAATTTCTTGGTCAAGTCTTTGACTGATATTACTTTCTTCGGGTTATCCATCGTGCGTTAATTTTATAAACAGGTCCTCAATATCGCCTTTGGTTCGATAGATTTTAACATTTTTCAAGCCGTCGGTTGTGAGTTGAGCCGACACTTTGTCGGGGTCAAAACTGTTATCGGCTACAACGTGGAGCGTAGCACCGAATGTATAGCAGTTTTTGACTCCGGAGGTAGTACGCAGACGATTGAGCAGGCAAAACATATCGTCAGCCGAAGCGCTGTAAAGATTCTCATTGAGATTAGCAACTAAGTTTGCGGGAGTATTCGTGTCAAGAATTTTTCCCTTGTTAATCATTGCGATACGTTCACATCTGGTTGCCTCGTCCATATATGATGTTGAAACAAGAATAGTGATTCCCGACTTTCTCAGTTGTGAGAGCATATCCCAAAACTCGCTGCGCGAGACGGCATCAACACCTGTTGTCGGTTCGTCAAGTAGCAATATTTCAGGGCGATGGATGAGTGCACAACTCAACGCCAATTTCTGCTTCATACCACCTGACAATGCACTGGCACGACGATTGGGGAATCGTTCAAGTTGACTGAAAACGGGTGCAATCAGATCGTAATTTTCTTTGACCGATACACCAAACAGTGAGGCATAGAATTTCAGATTTTCATTGACGGTCATATCTTGATACAGTGAAAAACGTTCAGGCATATATCCGATTTTTGTTCTGATTTTCTTGTAATCGGTTACAGCGTTGAGTCCGGAAACAAAAACTTCACCTCGGTCGGGTTTGAGAAGGGTGGCAAGTATACGATAAAGCGTACTTTTCCCCGCTCCGTCAGGTCCGATAATGCCGAACATTTCGCCTCGTTCAACTTCAATCGAAACATTGTCAAGCGCAACTGTTGACCCGTAGCTATGGCTGAGATTTTTTATGTTAACAACGCTGTTCATAGGCGAACTTCACCATACTGTCCAAGTTTGAGTCTGCCGTCATTGATGACTGCAATCTTAGTTGCATATACCAGGTTTGAGCGGCTGTCGCGAGTTTGAATTGACTTGGGCGTGAACTCGCTTTCCTGAGCAATCCAGGTGATTGTCCCGGAATATTCATATTGCTCATCGCCTCCAAAATCGGCAATAACAGTCACTTTTTGACCTAATTTTATGTTAGCAAGTTGACCGACCGTAAAATATGCTCTGAGATAGATTTTGTTGAGGTCGGCAATTTTGCATATCGTACGACCGGGAGTGGCAAATTCGCCGGGTTCGACATATTTTTCGAGGACTGTTCCTGTCAAGGGTGAGTTGATGATACTTTTATTAATTTGATCTTCAATCTGTTCGGTTTGATATTGGATTGCCACCGCATTGTCTGAAATCGAACTGCGGTTTTTGCCGAGTGTTGATAACAGGGCAGTTAATTCGCTCTTCAAAACTGTCAGTTGCGACACCGCGTCATCGTATGTCTTTTGAGTCGTAGCACCATCGGCGAGCAATCGGCTGAAACGGTCACATTCGCGCTGTTGATTGGCGATACGAGCTCTCAAAGCAGCCGCTTGTGCTGCCACATCGGGCGATGAACTCTCGGTCGCAGAACGTTGTGTAGCAAGCTGTTTCTGCTGCAATACCAAAATAGAAGTATCAACGACAGCGATGTTTGTGCCGGCCAATACGGTATCTCCTTCGTTAATGTTGACTGACAGTAGTTTACCAGCAGTTTCAGCAGAAACAGTAACGGTTGTTGCTTCAAAAATGCCGGTCGCGTCAAAATCAGGAGCTGAGTTGCAACTTGTGATAAAAAGTGCGATAGTTGCAGTGTATAATATATTTTTCATTGATTGAGTGTATATTTGAGGTTATAAATTTCTTGAACTAATTTGATTTGATGATATTTGCCGTTGAGTTTTGCAATGTTTTCATCCGTGATTTTTGAGAGTAGGGCGGTAGTGTCGATAATGCCGTTTTCGAGCTGAGATTCAGCTACTTTGCGTACGTTAGACCTCAATGCGACTATCTTGGCGTCGTTGTCAATCAAACTGCGGAGCCCTGATATACTTTCTTTGATTGATGTGGTTTGAATGTTGGTGTTGAAAAGGAATAAATCGCGGTCGGCATTGATTGTTTCAATACTTGCTGTCGTCTTGCGAGAGCTGTTCTTTTTAGTATAGAACGAATCGATATTCCATGAAATTTTCACACCACCAATGATGTTGAACGACATCTCGCGATTAATCATGCTGTTAAAATAGTTGAGACCGGGATAACCGTAATATGATTGGGCAAACAATCCGATTTTTGGCATGGACGAAACGTCTGAAAGACTTTGAGATGCTCGAATTGCTGCTATCCTTTTTTCAAACATCTTAAGTTCGGGGCGACGGTTGTCATTTGATAAATTCAATGTGTCATCAGGGCATACCAGCTCAATGTCGTTAAGTGATTCTCCGATAAATAATTCCAAACCACGTTTGTATGATTCGACGGCAAACCGAGCTTGTATGATAACTTGGTCAAGTTCAAGAGCTTGGGCTTCAACCATATCAACATCGCTTTGCATTGCAGTACCGTTTCTCAACATCGCTTTAAGACGTTCAAGATTAGCATTCAGGAGATTCAGTGTCGTTGTCGATTGAGAAATCTGTTCGTTCGCGAGCAAAACAGCAAAGTATAGATTTTCAACACGTTGTCTAACGTTGTATAGCTCTACGTCAAGAGCCGATGATTCAACGTCGTTTTGACTGCGGGCAATTTCACGCTGTACTTTCGATGCACCACCGTCCCAGATTGTTTGGTTTACGTCAACTCCGACTTTGTATTGAATTTTTCCGAGACCTTTCATCTCTTGTCCGAATTGCGTCATAATGTTTGATAGTGCTGAGGGGAATGATGGAACAACGTTTTGCCCTGTCAACTGCCCATAGACTCCGATTCGCGGTAGCCAGCCCTTGTTAATGTCAGATAGCGCGATGTCAAGAGTTGATTGAAGCGGTGCATACTTTCTGATTGCCGGATAGTTAGCTTCGGCTTTGCTGACACATTCCTCGATTGTCAATGTTGATGAATTGGCTTGAAATACTTGAGCGACAAGCAATAAGCCTAAAAAAAAGAAACGATTCATAACGGTTACGGCTTTAATTTTCTCATGATTGTATCAAAATTTTCTTTTTTTCTCATTTCCACAAATTCCTCCTTATTTGCCATGCAATCGCCAAGCAGTCTGTTAACAATTGGAGATGCAATATAGGGGAGGATGTTTAGAGAAGCGATATCAAGCATTAACATTCGGGCGTCAACTCGTCGACAAACACCCTCTTTTGCCGAAAGGTCAATCTTCTCTTGAATGATTTTAAAAAACATTGGAGCATTTGTAACTAAGTTGGCAAATAGGGCTCCAATTTTGTTGGGATTACTATAAATTTCACTAATCAAAAAATGAGGTAACTCAGGATTTGATGAAATAAAATCGAGGTGACGGTTGATAATACTCTTTATCAATTCTTCAAGCGACAAATCACGATCGGAAACTGACATCATTAACCCTTCCATTAAAATTTTAACTTTTTCAGCGATTATTCGGTCAAATAATCGCTCTTTTGTCCTAAAATAATAATGAAACATTGCGTGGGTGACTCCGGCAGCCTCAGCAATTGATGTTGTCCTTGCTCCGGCAAATCCTTTAGTCATAAACTCCTGCTCAGCAGCCTTAAGTATCAGCTCCTCAGTATTCTTATCATTGTTAACGTTATTATCTATCATTTTTGACTAACAATTTTGTTAGCGCAAAATTACATATAATTATTTAATTACCAAAAAAAAATTTAGGACTGAATTATAACTACTTTTGAAAATTTAAAAAAATATCTTTCTGAAACGTGTGTTATTATTGTTATTATTATAATGTGAAAAACAGTTGCTTATCGACGCCCATATTTTTTTAATGTGGGGAAAAATGCATCCGGTATATGCTCGACTTTGTATGAATCGGGAGGTCCAACAATGTAGATTACATCAAACTGTGGCTCAAAAGGGAGCCGGGTCGCAAACAGATAGCCGTTGGCAGCATAGATTAGACGGGACCTTTTTGCAGGACTGATATCTATTTCAGGGACATAATCATCGTGCAATCGTGTCTTTACTTCTACAAAAACGATACGGTTACCTTTCGTTGCAATTATATCAAGTTCGTAATGACCAACTCGCCAGTTACGTTCACGAATTGCATATCCTTTAGAAACAAGATACTCAACCGCCATGTTTTCGCCCCATTTTCCATAATCGTTGTGTCGTGCCATATTGTTTCTTTTTAATTTTTCACGACAAAAATACTAAAAATAATGGAAGATTTGCTATTTTTGCAAGTAAATAAGATTTTTGAGAATTAAAACACGTTATTATAATATACGGAATAAATCACAATGAGAAATTTCACAACAGTTGATGATATCGGCAATCTTCACGATGCTGTAAA
>JAIDRE010000096.1 GCA_029061925.1 Muribaculaceae bacterium
CATCGGCGGTATAGGCCCCTGCGGACGTCCATTATGCTGTGCAAGCTGGATGACCAACTTCGTGTCGGTTGCCACCAGCGCCGCCCGTTACCAGGACATCTCACTCAACCCCCAGAAACTTGCCGGACAATGTGCCAAGCTGAAATGTTGCCTCAACTTTGAAGCCGACGCCTATGTGGAATGTGTCAAACAGCTTCCGTCAAAAGAAATAAGACTCGAAACTGCCGATGCAACATATTACCACTTCAAGACCGACATCTTCAAAAAAGAACTCACCTACTCGACCGACAAATCGATGCCCGTCAACCTCGTTACAATCTCAGCCGATCGTGCCTTTGAGATTATCGCGATGAATAAGCGCGGGGAAAAACCGATGTCGCTCGTTCACGACGACAAGGAAACCGAAAAGCCCGGTTCGCAGTATAACGACATTCTCGGTCAGGACATCACCCGTTTTGATAAAAAGAAAAAGAAGAAAAAGAAACACAACAATCAAAACAACCAGAACCAGCAGACCCAGCCGGACGCTACCAACGGTGATGCCGAACGCACTGAAGATAGTCAGAACAACCGCCGACGCAACAACGACCGACGCCGATTTAACGATGACCGACAACGCAACAAAGGCGACCGTCAACAGCCTCATCAAAATCAAAACGACAATTCATCAAATGAGTCTAAAGACTGATTTTATAATTGCACTTCTCTCAATATTGGTTCTTTCAGCATGTTCAGAGCCGAAAGACTACACTGAATTTCACCATCTTCCTGACGGAGGATGGTGTTTCGGTCAACCTGAGACCTTCAATCCCGAGCATCAGGATTCTATCTCAACCGGTGAGCTGTCGGTTACAATCCGCCACACCTCATCTTTCCCCTACGAATCGCTGTCGCTTGAAGTGGTTTCACAAGGGGTGAACGGAAGCCGTGTAGCCGACACAATCCATGTTCCGATTATCGACCGGTATGGCAACTGGACCGGTAGCGGAAGCGGTGCATATATTCAAGTCGAGACTCAACTTCAATCAAAAATTAACCATATCAAGGACCGTTCTATCGAAGTGCGCCACATCATGAAAGTTGACACACTCCGCGGGCTCGATATTGTTGGAATAAAATACATTCCCGATTAAAAAATGCCACAACCCTACGACAGTCTGATTTTTGACATGGATGGTACCCTATGGGATGCTGTCGATTCGTATGTCGAAATATGGAACACCACCTCGCGTGAGCTTGGTGTTGATCGTGTTGTCACACGCGACGACCTTCTTCGCTACATGGGACGACCGCTCAACGAGATTTTTCACGTACTTTTTGACGGCTTAGACGTCGATGCTGAAAAATATCAGAAACTTGTTGCTGAAAATGACCCGAAAATGATGCCTGTTTTGGGTGGTAAGCTCTATGACGGTGTCAAAGAGGGACTTGCCCGACTTGCCCAAAAATATAAACTGACAATGGTATCAAACTGCGGTGCAACCGGACTACCTGACTTCCTCAAATTCACCGGATTGACGCCATATTTCATCGACACACTGTCAAATGGAGAGAACGGACTCGACAAAGCCGACAACATCCGTTTGATTACCGAACGCAATGGATTTAAAAATCCGGCATACGTCGGCGACATTCAGCGCGATAGCGATGCAGCTCACGCTGCCGGTATCGATATGATTCATGTCACCTATGGCTTTGGCAAATGCAATGACGCTCAACTCCAGTTTGACTCATTCACCGAGCTAACCGACTATTTAACAAAATAACAGCACCTCGAAATGTCACGTTCCAACAGCACCATATTACTCTCTCCCGAAGAACTTAGCCTGCGCCTGAGCCACGTCACCAAATTGATGAGAACCGACGGCATCGGCTCGGCACTCATCAACGACAACGCCAACATATACTATCTCACCGGACGCGTTATTGACGGTTATCTGCTCATCGACAGCCAATCAAATTCGATGTGGGCATTTGTGCGCCGTCCTTCAAATCTTGAAGGACCGACAACATTCGCTATCAGAAAGCCCGAGGATATTCCCGCCATTTTGGCTGAAAACGGAATTACAATCGGTGAGAAAGTCGGACTCGAACGCGACAACTCGTCATGGTCAACCATCCACCGCCTCTCAAAAGTATTTGAGGACCGCGAAATCTGCAACATCGACCATGTTCTTTTGGCAGCTCGATCAGTTAAAACGCCAACCGAAATCGCCCTTATTGCAGAATCAGGCATACGCCAGACCGAGGTCTATCGCAAGATTCCCTCACTCTATCAGCCGGGAATGACCGACATTGATCTACAGATCGAAATCGAGCGTCAACTCCGCCTTGCAGGCTGTCTCGGGCAGTTCCGTATTGCCGGCGATTCAATGGAACTTTTCATGGCTAACATTCTCGTCGGAGACAATGCCGACAACCCTTCGCCCTACGACTTCGCGATGGGTGGACATGGCGCACACCCTTCCCTCCCCGTTGGAGCAGACGGAACGGTCATCAAACGAGGTCACACCGTTATGGTTGACGCAAACGGCAACTTCACCGGCTACATGACCGACATGACCCGCGTGTTTGCTTTCGGAGAAATCTCAGATATGGCACGTCGCGCACACGAATGTTCCCGTAAAATTTGTCACACACTTGCCGAAATCGCCCGTCCCGGCATTGAAGCAAAATATCTCTTTGAAAAAGCAATCGAGATTGTTAAAGAAGAAGGTCTCGAAGACTATTTCATGGGACACCGCCAGCACGCCGGCTTCATTGGCCACGGTGTCGGAATTCAGATAAACGAACATCCCGTAATTGCACCGCGCAGTCGCGACATACTCCGTGAGGGAAACGTCATAGCGCTTGAACCCAAATTTGTAATCCCGGGTACAGGTGCGGTCGGCATCGAAAACACCTATGTTGTGATCGCCGACAGTCCAATGCAATGCCTGACTACAGCCCCCGAAGAAATTCTTAGCTTATGATTGACGTTTCAGAAATCATCCATAAAGTTGATAAACCGGTCTTTCACGCCGTTGGCAAAGCCGCCGACTCGCTGAGTCGCGAATGTTATGCCGTCGGTGGGATTGTCCGTGACATCTTGCTTGAGCGTCACTCAAAAGACATCGACTTCCTGACCGTAGGCAGCGGCATCGAAGTTGCCCGCGAATTGGCTGCATCTATCGGGCCTAAAGTCAAAGTAAATGTATTCAAGAACTTTGGCACCGCCCAGATGGTTTACAAAGGCATTGACCTCGAATTTGTCGGTGCACGTCGCGAGTCATATTCGCCCGACAGCCGCAAACCTATGGTCGAGGACGGTACTCTCGACGATGACCTTTTGCGTCGCGACTTCACAATCAACGCTATGGCTATATGTGTCAACGCCGACCGATTCGGAGAACTTGTCGATAAGTTTGACGGACTCTCTGACCTGAAAAAAGGGATAATCCGCACCCCAACCGACCCCGACATCACGTTCAGCGATGACCCGTTACGCATGCTCCGTGCAATCCGTTTTGCCACTCAGCTGAAATTCTCAATTGATTTCGCAACTTTTGAAGCAATCAAGCGTAACGCCAATCGCATCAAAATCATCTCAAAAGAGCGCATATATTCCGAGCTTACAAAGATTATGCAGTCACCCAAACCATCAATCGGATGGTCACTGCTCCTCGACTCGGGACTACTCAAACTCATATTCCCTCAGTTCGAAAGTCTTCACGGCGTTGAAAGCCACAACGGCCGCGCCCACAAAGACAATTTCTATCACACCCTCCAGGTTGTTGACTCGGTTGCCGCTGTTAGCGACAACGTTTGGCTCAGATGGGCTGCCCTCTTCCATGACATCGGCAAACCTGCCACCAAACGCTGGGACGACGCTATCGGCTGGACATTCCACAACCATAACTTCATCGGTGCAAAGATGATACCGTCAATTTTCAGGGCTATGAAATTCCCGCTCGACGACAAAATGAAATATGTTCAGAAACTCGTCGAGCTTCACATGCGCCCGATTGCTCTTGTCGAAGAAACCGTTACCGATTCGGCAGTGAGACGACTTCTTGTCGATGCAGGTGACGACATCAACGACCTGATGATTTTGTGCCGTGCCGACATCACTTCTAAAAACAGCGAGAAAGTCAAACGCTATCTTGCAAACTATGATGAAGTATGCCGAAAAATGGAAGACCTCGAACAGCGCGATGCACTCCGCAACTGGCAACCGCCCGTCGATGGTACAACCATCATGAAAACGTTCGGGCTCGCCCAATCTCCGATGGTCGGAATCATCAAGACATACGTTCGCGAAATGCTTCTTGCTTCAGACAATCCCAATGACCCGCAAATTGCGCTGAAACTGATGTATGAAAAAGGAGCCGAACTTGGCTTGAAGCCTGTCGATCAAACTGAAACAAACTAAATCTCAACCGCTATGTATTACGTAACCAAACGACTTGAAATATCCGGTAGTCACCGACTTGAACTGTCATATCAAAGCAAGTGCTCTAACCTTCACGGACACAACTGGATTATAACTGTTCACTGCAAATCGGAGACCCTAAATCACGATGGCATGGTTACCGACTTCACCCATATCAAAGAAAAGATTTCAGGCTTGCTCGATCATGCCAACTTCAACGATGTATTGCCGTTCAACCCGACGGCTGAAAACATCGCTCGCTGGATATGTGACCAGGTCGAAAACTGCTGGCGCGTTGATGTTCAGGAGAGCGAAGGCAATATCGCTTCATATCAAATTGACTGACACGATGATAAACATCAACGAGATATTCTATTCACTACAAGGCGAAGGCTACTGGACCGGACTCCCGGCTGTGTTCGTGCGACTGTCGGGTTGCAATCTGAAGTGTGATTTTTGCGACACATACCACGCCTCGTCAACACCGATGACCGAACAGCAAATCGTTGATACCGTTTCAGAATATCCCGCCAAAACAGTTATACTAACCGGCGGAGAGCCTCTTATGCAACCGATCGGCGAGCTCATCGACCTTCTTCACAAAGCCGGCAATAGAATTCATATCGAAACCAACGGAACATTCAAATGTCCTTATCCAATCGACTGGATTACCTGTTCGCCTAAATATAAACCGATTGTACTTGACCGCATTGACGAATTGAAAATCGTTTATCAAGGTCAAGACGTAGAGTCAATCAGAAAATCGTGTCCCGAAACCGTCAATAATTTTCTGCAACCATGTTCGGGCATGAACATCGAAGCGACAACCGATTACATCAAAGCCAATCCCCATTGGCGCTTGTCGTTGCAAACCCACAAGCTAATAAACATCCGCTGATTTTTTGTCGGTCAAAATCATTATCTTTTTGCCGGTTGATGTTGTTGTCGCAAAAATCCGACAGCCGTTACCGGGCTTGAGTTTCAGTTTCTTTTGAAGTTCGGCTGACGTAAAAGAGAAATTTCTAACAGTGACTTCTCCACTTTTAACCCTGCTCGCCAGTCGCTTAATATTTGATGATGCAAAATCGACAACCTCATCAATTTTAAAAGCCTTTCCGGGGAAAACATCATTTTGTTTATCAGATAAATAGAGGTGAGAGTTCGGCGCAATTTCCGACATATCAAATCGCGATGACATCAGCTTGAAACATCCCGTCTTCATTGCCGAAGCACTTGGAACGTAAAGCCACATTCCCTCTTTTGGGTCGGCATAAGTTATCAGTGATTCTTTTTCGTCAGACTGTGTAAATGACATCGCATTATCGCCTAATCCAATACTAATCAACGGTTCGCCAACAAATCCTCGCTTTATAATTGCTAACAGTTCCTTGCATTCACCTTTCTCTTCGACGGCCATCAGACGACAAATTCCGGGAAGGTCTGAAATTGTTTGAGTGACATCAAGCATCGGCGACAGTTTAGCCATTACCACAGGACTCTTTTTCAGCATTTCGGGAAGAATTTCGGTCAAATCGGGAGTACAATCATGAAGATTATATACTCGACAGCCATTCTTATCGCGACGTGCCGGGTCGATATAAATCAAGTCAAAGCTATTGTCAGCCAACGTTTTCAGGTACTCTACACTATCCCCCTCGACAATCTCGACATTATCATATTTTGCAAAATTGACTTTTGCGACATCAGCCGATAGCTGATTCATCTCAAACCCGATTACCTTAACAGGGTTACGGGTCAGAAAGGCACGGATGTCCATTCCGAGTCCACAGGTCATATCTAAAATCCGAAGCCTTTCATCAATCAAAGAAGCTCTTGATTTTGCCACATTAGCCGACGATGCCTGTTCGACCGATAACGGGTTCAGCATCAGTTCAGGCAACCACGAAGTGCCATCGGCAAGGGTAAACTTATTGCCCGCTTTGGCTACACAAACCAAATGGTCGAGCGCATAGTTTATCGCTTCATCATTCTTGTCGCCGCCATAGCGCAACCTCAGCTTAACCGGGTCATCGCCCGAATGAGCCTTAACAAAATCGTAAAATTGAGAGTCGAGTTGTATCATAATAATTTAAAAAAGAGATTGCCACCCTTTCAAACAAGGACGGCAACCCCCAATCGTATCAATAGTTAGTTATTTATTTCTTGATAGCTGCAACGCCGGGGAGTTCTTTACCCTCGATTGCTTCGAGAAGAGCACCACCACCAGTTGAAACGTATGAAACTGAATCAGCGAGACCGAACTTGTTTACACAAGCTACTGAGTCACCACCACCAACGAGTGAGAATGCGCCTTTTTCAGTTGCTTTAACGATAGCTTCAGCGATTGCGCGTGAACCTGCAGTGAAGTTATCAAATTCAAATACGCCGGCAGGACCGTTCCAAAGGATGGTTTTAGCGGGCTCAATAACTTCAGCGAAAGCTTTACGGGTTTCAGGACCAGCATCCATACCTTCCCATCCGTCGGGGATGTCATTTGAAGGACAAATCATTGTTTCAGCATCGTTGCTGAATGCGTTACCTGCAACACAGTCAGTGCCGAGAACGAGGTTAACGCCTTTAGCTTTTGCTTTAGCCATGATTTCACGAGCAAGGTCAAGTTTATCATCTTCGCAGATTGAATCACCGATTTTGCCACCCATAGCTTTTGCAAAAGTATAGGTCATACCACCGCAAAGGATAAGGTTATCAACTTTATCCATGAGGTTTTCAATGATACCGATTTTGGTTGATACCTTTGAACCACCCATGATAGCGGTGAAGGGACGCTGGATGTTGCTAAGGATATTGTCAACTGCCTGTACCTCTTTTTCCATGAGATAGCCAAGCATTTTGTTGTCTTTGTCAAAGTAGTCAGCGATAACTGCAGTAGAAGCGTGTTTGCGGTGAGCAGTACCGAAAGCATCGTTTACATAAACATCGGCATAGCTTGCGAGAGTTTTAGAGAAGTCTTTCTGACGTTCTTTCATCTCTTTTTTAGCAGCTTCGTATGCAGGATCTTCTTTTTCGATTCCTACAGGTTTGCCTTCTTCTTCGGGATAGAAACGAAGGTTTTCAAGAAGAAGAACCTGACCTGGTTTAAGATTAGCCGCAGCTTCTTTGGCATTTGCACAGTCGGGAGCGAAGATTACGTCAGTTCCGAGAGCTTTAGCAACATCGTCTTTAATTTGAGACAAAGAATATTTAGCGTTTACTTTGCCTTTGGGTTTACCCATGTGTGACATGATGATGAGGCTGCCACCGTCGTTAAGAATTTTTTTAAGGGTGGGAAGAGCGCCACGGATACGTGTGTCATCTGTGATGTGTCCGTTTTCATCGAGGGGCACATTAAAGTCAACTCGAACAATCGCTTTCTTGTTGGCAAAATTGTAGTTGTCGATAGTCATCTTTTTTAGTTTTGAAATTATTGTGCTATTGGATTTCTATTCTTGCTACAAAATTATATAATTTTTCTTGATTTTGAAACTGTTTTTTCACGAATTTATGTTAATCGCTGTTATATCTTTTGAGATACGGCTCTAAATGTGTCAAAAATATCGGAATAAACCGACTTCACCGGCGAGGTGTTCAGCCCGTGAAAACGTGTGCCTTTGGCTTGCTCTTCATTTATTTTGGCAAGTGTACCTTTAAGTGGTGCGGGAAAAGCGAAGTCTGAGATAATCAGGACATCAGCCATCTCAAATTTTGCGGTGCGTAGGGTCGAGATTGACTCATTCAACATCTTTTCGCCGTTCGTTCCGCCGGTATAATGTTTGCTGACAAAGGCAGCCACATCTTCCCATCGGTCATGTGGCGATACTTCATATGAACGGCATCTCACCGAAAATGTTATGATAAACAACCGTCGGTTGGCTCGTCGGGCAATCTCAACAAGGCGGTATAACATCGAGTTGGCGATGTTCTGTGACAACCCGCTCATCGATTCACTCGTATCGACACTCACTATAATCGGTCCGTATTGCAAACGTGGCAACAGATATCGTGACCGTTTTTTCAGCGGTTTATTCTTTCCCGGCGAGATAAACTGGCTCAACTCTTTAGTGGCATATCGCTTGTAGAAAATTGTCTGAGCCGACTGATCGGCAAGATAGACAAATTCTGATGGAATAACTCGCTCAAGGTTGTTCCCCGTTGTGACACCGTCAATTTCCTCGACAGAACGGTTTACCGACACCGATGAGGGTAGATACTGAGTTCTTACCATATCCATTTCGTCGGTTTTGTTATAAATCGAGCGACCGATTATCTGTGCCAGTTCTTCAATCTCGGGATATTTACGGCAAATAACCGACACCTCACGCCTGACTGCATAGTCGTTGCTACGTATATCATCAAGTCGTTCCTCCCATAACAAGGCTTCGTGAACGAATGTTGCGTTTTGCTTTTGTTTGATTTTATTTTTTAAAACACGTTGCCAATCTTTGGCAAACGTACGCAAGACTGATGATCCGCCATCATTGTCAACCTGAATTTGAAAGCCGGCAACATCAAGTTGTTCAGGAGAATAGCGTGCCGCCGTGTATTCACGCACATGATTCCACATTCTCAACCGATCGTCATCATTAGCCTCGATAAAATCTGTAAGCATTTCAGTCTCTTTACCCGACTCCCGACTGATTGATTCCATACGGTCAAGCATATCTCCCAAAAAGGCTTTGAGATTATCCTTAACCGTGTTGGGCTGGTACATATCATCGTCATGTTCAGCCATTTTTTGACTGAACATACTGACAAAATCTGATATGATGTCATCGTCGTTGTTGTCTCTCGACCCTGAAAATTCAAAGATATCAAGATAGTGCAACAACTTTTCCTGACGCTTTTTATCTTCCATCGGTCAATCAGCTACCCAACATCGACTTCATATTTTCAACCCTAACAGCCGTTTCCTCGATAAGCATATCGGTTACACCGAACGCATCGCCAATCAATGATCGGTCGGCATCTGACAAAAATATGTTGCCTTCGAGGGCCTTATCGATCTCACTCTTAAGCTTTTGCCAACGGGTTTTTACATCATTAAATTCTACCGTAATCCAGTGGAATTTATCGACAAGCACAGGGTCGGCAGCTTCGCCACGGCGAGCTCTCGGTAGTCCGTTATCCTTTCTGATCAGCGGATATATTACGCCATCAACCATCACTCCGCCTGCCGACATCTGCAGCTTCACGTTCTTGGTCTTTGTACCTGACTGCTTTTTGTATTCAAATGTATTGGTCGCCATAAGCTTTTGCAACATAACAACTTTCATCGTTGCATCGACAAACTGAATACCGTCGGCAGGTGTGAAATAATCGAGTTTGGCATAATCCCATTTCGGAATCAAGCAGGTGCCGTCCGGGAAACCTTGTACACCGTAATATGAGCCGAAAAATTCGGTAAACATATCAAACTGAGGTTTAAATTTGTTTGACGGCTCGGCTTCACCATCGGGATTTATCAATAATCTGAGGTCAGCGTCAATTTTTTCGAGACGTTTCACAATAGTGTCACCAATACCCTCCACAACAAAGCGGTTGATGTCGATGCGCGTGTCCACGTCGTTCCACTGGCAATGAATCGAAAGAATATAGTCCGACATATCGAGCTGAGTGCGTCCGTTCATCATTGCCGAAGTCTGCATCAAATGATAAAACTTACGCCAACGACGGTCTGAAACATAAAATTTCATCTTCTCTTCAGCCTCATCTTCTTTTGACGCCAACTTTCGACGTAACGCCTTGACTGCATCAATAACCGACTGGTTAGATTGCACTTTTGTTGACTCTGTCTGCCATTTTTTGTATAATGTATCGTCAATCAAAAGAGATTCATCAAGCTCAGACGCTGACACGTTTTCAGCCTGAATCATTGCCACGAAATCATCTTCTGACTTGATACAATTTGAAACCATTCTCACCAAGAAACGATCCCATAAAGCTTCAAGCCCTTCGTCGGGTGCGGGTAGCTCATTACCTGCTGCAATCAGCACTTTCATCGGTGTTTTGACGGGATGGCTTCCATTATAAAATGTGTGTTCGTTTATAACGGTGAGAAGCGTGTTTTGAATCGATGGTCCGGCTTTCCAAATTTCGTCAAGGAACACGACATCAGCGTCGGGCAAATATCCTTCGGTCAGGCGTTCGTAAACGTCATCGTTTTTGAGCCGGGAGATTGAAACCGGTCCAAAAATCTCGTCGGGCGTACTGAATCGCGACATCAGATAATCAAACGATTTTCCGTCCTTGAATATCGTTTTCAGACGCGATGCCACCAAACTTTTGGCGGTTCCGGGAGGTCCCAGCAAAAATATATTTTCACCGGCAACCGCACACAGCAACGCCATTGCCGCAATCTGCCGTTTCTCATACAACCCTTGAGCTATATGGTCAATCAGTGCCACCGCATGATCTCTCACCGGTAAACTGAAAAGCGACTCTCCTTCGTTAGATTTATTTCGTTTCATTGTCTATTATCTGAATTGAATGAAGTCAAAGTTACAGCTTATAGTCGAAAGAAACAACAAAATCACCAAAAGTTTCGAGTATAACAGTAAAGATTTTGTTAAATCGATAAAAGTTTGTGTGTATAGTCGAAAAATTTTTCTACGATATTTGCTTTATGACATGTCTAAATTGCGATCGGAGTGTCGAGGTTAGACGGGAGATGCTGCTATATCGTTGACCGGTAGTGAAACATTTGTGGAGAGCAGATTCAAGAGTGGGGATAGTCATATTTACCGGGAGGATTGAAGTGAGTTTTGTATCACCTGTTGCAATAATATATTTTATGAATCCGTCGATGATAAACATTTCGGGATGAGCGGCGTAGTCGATTGATTTGAATACGTTTTGAGTTGGCGCGGTTTGTTCGGTTTGTTGAATTTCTTGTTTTGCTTCTTCGGCTTGGCGGGCTTTTTCCATTGCCTCATGTTCTTCACGGGCTTTCTTAGCCTCACGGCGTTTGCGCATACGTTCGCGACGTTCGGCATCGAGCGCCACTTCGTCAGCAATCGAACGCATGAAAGTTCTGACCTCTTCGCCCATAAAACATGGAGGAGTCATGCGACCATGAAACAGAAAGTCGTAGAGTGCGATGATACATTTTTCGCGCTGTACACGGTGCATGTCGTCAAGACGTTTTACCCAAGATTTTTTGAATACGATTTTTTCCATAGTGAAAATAGTTTAATGATTAAGATTGTGATTAAATTTTCTGCTGCAAAGTTACGTTTGGACAAGGTCAGTTTTTTGCAAAAAGGTAACAAATGGAGTGGTATTGATAATCAAAAACTTATATAAATTCGGACGCATGAGCCGTGCGCCCATACCACCATTCTAATATGCTGGTTGGCAGGGACGTACGGTTCGTACGTCCACGGTGCCACGCCAGTGTTCCCAAATCTAATTTGTACTGAGAGTTTTATGCAGTGTCATTTTGGTTTTGCATATCTCGCTCTTTTTGGTTACTTTTGCAAATCAATTAGAAATCAATATGCTAACATATAATACTCAACTTCCCGCTATCAAACTGCCCGAATATGGGCGTAACATACAAAAAATGGTCGATCTGTGTCTCACTATCCAAAACCGTGAAGAGCGCAATCGATGTGCCCAATCAATTATCAAAGCTATGGGAACGCTGTTTCCTGCGATACGTGATAGCGAGGACGGGATTCGCAAATTGTGGGATCACCTCTACATCATGTCGGGCTTTGCGCTTGATGTCGATTTTCCATACGAGGTTATTCAGCCCGAAAACTTGAATACCGAACCGGCTAAAATACCTTATAACTACCAGTATAACGACAGCCGCCACTATGGTCGTCACATCATCTCGATGATAAACACCATCATATCGATGCAACCGGGAGTTGAACGCGATACGCTCACGATGCTGGTTGCCAACCAGATGAAAAAAACTATGGTTCAGGAGAATGGAGACGTTGAAGACACTCGCATTTTCAATGACCTTGCAATTCTCTCTCATGGCGAAATTCGTTTATCACCCAGCTTTTGCGCCCTTAACGACTATAAAATCTTCACTGTCGAAGGTAAGAAAAAGAAGAAAAAATGATTCAGCGCAACTCTCTTTCAGAAGTCGGACGCTTTGCCCGTCCCCACGGAATCAACGGCGAAATCACAGCCTCGCTTGACTATGAGCTATCGCCCGATGACCTGCGCTGTGTCATTGTAGAAATTGATGGCATTTTCGTGCCGTTTTTTGTCAATTCGTTCCGTCCGAAAGGTCACGAAAATTATCTGTTGACTATCGACGGGATAGAATCAGACAATGAGGCTAAACTACTGTCAAACAAAACAATCTATGCGCTCACCAACGAGTTGCCTGAAAGTTTTGAAAACGAGGATTCTGATGGAATTTATGCCTCAGATCTCATCGGCTGGACCATCACCGAAGATGAAAACCCGTTAGGCGTAATCGAAGATGTTGACGACTCGACAGCCAATGTTCTTCTGATTGTCAAGACAATCGACGGCGCGACAATCTATGTTCCGCTTGCCGACGAACTCATCAATGCAATCGACTCCGATACTAACACTGTTGATGTTACCTTGCCCGACGGCATCAAAGACCTCTGATTCAATGGGGACAAATCCTAATCGGAATTCGACGTTCCGTTTCAAACAATTTGAGATTGACAATTCGGTCAGCGCCATGAAAGTGGGCACCGACGGCGTTCTTCTCGGAGCGTGGGCAACCGCTGACAATCCCCTCTCAATTCTTGACATCGGAGCCGGTACAGGCCTAATTTCAATTATGCTTGCCCAACGGTTTACCAACGCTACGATAACAGGCATTGAAATCGATTCTGCCGCCACCCAAGAGGCTCAAAAAAACGTTAAGGCATCTCACTGGAGCGACCGAATAACGGTTGAATGTTGCGATTTTTGCCAATGGGAAACAAGTGCGAAATTTGACCTGATAGTTTCCAATCCTCCGTTTTTCACAAACGGAATAAAATCGCCTGACAGCTCACGAGCTTCAGCCCGACATGCCGCACAACTCTCTCCCAAATCAATCATCGAGAAAGGTTCATCGCTATTGACCGATGATGGAGTCCTCGCGATGATTATTCCGACTGAAATGATTGATAATCTTATCTTTAGCGCAATACTTAACCATCTTAATACGCATGAGATTATGACTGTCACAACCCGCATTGGTAAACCGGCAAAGCGTGCACTTATATCGTTCAGCCGTCAGCCCTCGCTACTCGCTAAAACCGAACTCGTTATCAGCGACCAAAACGGTTATACGACCCAATATCGCAACTTAACAAAAGATTTCTATCTTCAATTTTAAAATAGCTATGGTAAATCAGTTTCAACCAACGCCTCCCGATAATTCCGGCAGACTCGCTATCCGTCCCTCCGTCAGCCTGATTTTACTTGCCTGCATGTTCATCTTTTTCTTGATGGTAGCAGCTTTTATCATGCAATTTTTGGTATCAAAGATTCCCAATCAGGCAGGGGCTCTCAGAATAGGTGCTGTCATGCAAGACATTTTGGTGTTCATCATCCCGGCTATTGCAACGGCAATGGTTTCGACCAGGTTACCAGCCCGACTTCTGAGAGTCGATCGCACTCCGACACACCACCTGGTTCTCGTGACGTTGGCAGTTATGCTCGTTTCGGTTCCGGCAATGAATATGCTGGTCGAATGGAACGACTCGATTGAACTTCCCGAATCAATGGCAGGGATAGCAGCACAAATGAGAGCAATGGAAGATGCCGCACAGAAATCAGTTGAGATTCTGATGGGTGGATCAAGCATTGGATCGCTCATAATCAGCATTTTAATTATCGGAATAATGGCTGGATTCAGCGAAGAACTGTTTTTTCGCGGAGCATTGCAACGCCTAATTTCATTCAGTACAAATATTCACGTCGCAATATGGCTTACCGCATTTATTTTCAGCGCGTTCCATCTTCAATTTTTCGGATTTTTCCCTCGTCTGTTGCTTGGCGCATTCTTTGGCTATCTGCTTTATTGGAGCGGGTCCCTCTGGTTGCCCATTGCCGCCCACGTTTTCAATAACTCGATGGTGGCAATTGTACAATGGATGAGACAACGCCAGCTGATAGGTGTCGATCTCGACAAGGTCGGTTCTGATGCCGGAAATGCCCCCGACATGATACTTTTTATCGTAAGTCTCGTCCTGACAATTGTCGGTATCGTAATATTATATCGTATCAGTCAATCAGTTCATTGCCTATCTCAAAAAAAATGAGTAACTTTGCAAGTTAACATTTTTTCAAAGCAATGAATTTTAAACTCTCCTCTCTATACAAACCCACCGGCGACCAGCCTCAGGCTATCGAAGCTCTCGTAAAAGGCGTTAATGACGGACTCCCCGCTCAGACCCTGCTCGGTGTGACCGGTTCGGGTAAGACATTCACAATGGCTAATCTCATCGAGCGTGTCAATCGCCCGACGCTTATTTTAAGCCACAACAAAACCTTGGCAGCCCAGCTCTACAGCGAGTTCAAGTCGTTTTTCCCCGAGAACTCGGTGCAGTATTTCGTGTCATATTACGACTATTACCAGCCTGAGGCATACATTCCGTCGGTCGATAAATATATCGAAAAAGACCTGATGATCAATGACGAAATCGAGCGATTACGACTCGCCACGGTTTCTGCTTTGCTGTCAGGACGACGTGACGTTGTCGTTGTGTCGTCGGTATCATGTATCTACGGTATGGGCAACCCCGAAGATTTTGACAGCAACGTAATTGATATAAAGGTTGGACAACGCATATCACGCAACGAATTTATGCGCCGTCTTGCCGAGTCACTGTATAGCCGCACCGAAACCGAACTTCAACGTGGCACATTCCGCGTCAAGGGCGACACAGTTGACATCTCGCTCGCCTACGAAGAAATCATGATTCGTGTGATGTTTTGGGGCGATGAAATCGAGTCAATCCACACCTTGCATCCGGTCGATAACGTGTCGCTCGGCAGCCACGACGAGTTCCGCATCTACCCTGCCAACCTGTTTGTTACATCCCGTGAACGACTCGGATCGGCAATCGGACAAATCGAAATTGACCTCGGCAATCAGGTTGACGCTTTCTATAATGAAGGACGTGTGCTTGAAGGCAAACGTCTCTATGAGCGAGTGACTTACGACGTCGAAATGATACGCGAAATCGGACACTGCTCCGGCATCGAAAACTACAGCCGATATTTTGACGGTCGTCAGCCCGGCATGCGCCCGTTCTGCCTGCTCGACTATTTCCCCAAAGACTATCTGACAATCATCGACGAAAGCCACGTAACCGTTCCGCAAATCAGAGGAATGTATGGCGGTGACCGCTCTCGCAAACTCAACCTTGTTGAATACGGGTTCCGTCTTGAGGCAGCACTCGACAACCGACCTCTCACTTTTGAAGAATTCAGCGGACTGACCAACCAGACTGTATATGTCAGTGCAACACCTGCCGATTATGAACTTGAGCAATCAGAAGGCGTTGTTGTTGAACAGATTATACGTCCGACCGGACTTCTCGACCCTGTTATCAGCGTTCGACCGTCGCTCAATCAAATCGACGACCTGCTTGAAGAAATCAACAAGCGCATTCAACGTGACGAACGTGTACTTGTCACCACCCTCACCAAACGAATGGCTGAGGAATTGAACGAATACTTCCTGCGTCTCGACATCAAGACCGCCTATATCCACTCCGATGTCAAATCGCTTGAACGTGTGGCAATTCTCGATGGATTGCGTTCGGGCGAATATGACGTTCTGATCGGCGTCAACCTTCTGCGTGAGGGTCTCGACTTGCCCGAAGTGTCGCTTGTAGCAATCCTCGATGCCGACAAAGAGGGCTTCCTACGCTCTCACCGCTCTCTGACTCAGACCGTTGGACGTGCTGCCCGAAACCTCAATGGCGAAGTCATAATGTATGCCGACAAAATCACCGAGAGCATGCAGCAAACTATTGACGAAACCAACCGTCGCCGCGACCTTCAGCTCAAATACAACGAAGAACACGGCATCACACCGACCGCCATCATCAAAGCCCGCAACCGCATCATCGGGCTCGACCGTGATGATGACGATACATCGGTTTCAACCGCCAAGGCTCGGAATAAAGCCAAAGCCGAACAGATACCCTACAGCAACGAATACTCAACCCATGTTGACATTGCCGCCGACCCTGTGGTTAAGTATATGAGCCACAAAGAGGTTATGGCGTCAATCTCACACCTGCGCCACGAGATGCTTGCCGCCGCCAAGAAAATGGAATTTATGGAAGCCGCCCGTCTCCGTGACGAAATCATAAAACTCGAACTATATGCCGAAACTCTCCAACCCGAAGAATAACCCGATACAGGCACCAATGCCTGCCGTCACCGACTTTTTACCAACATCGGTAAAAGAGATGAAAGCACTCGGCTGGGACTATGTCGATGTTGTTCTGTTCACAGGCGACGCCTACGTTGACCATCCATCGTTTGCAGCTGCCGTCATCGGTCGTATACTTCAAAAAGAGGGTTATAAGGTTGCCATCGTCCCTCAGCCCAACTGGCAGGACGATCTTCGCGACTTCAAAAAGTTTGGACAGCCACGATTGTTTTTCGGAGTATCAGCCGGTGCAATGGACTCAATGATAAATCATTACACCGCCAACCGACGTCGCCGATCTGATGACGCATATACCCCCGACGGTCGCCATGGCATGCGCCCCGACTATCCCACCATTGTCTATTCCAACATACTCCGCGAGCTATATCCCGATACCCCCATAATTGCCGGAGGTATCGAGGCTTCGATGCGTCGCCTGTCCCACTATGACTACTGGCAAAACCGCCTGAGACCGTCAATTCTTGCCGATGCTAAAGCCGACATGATTATCTATGGTATGGGCGAGAAACCGATTATAGAAATTGCCAAACGTCTTGAAAACGGTGAAAATATTACTGATTTAAAGGATGTTAAGCAAACGGTTGTGATTTGTGATGCGTTGCCGTCAAAAGAGGATTCCGACTCAATTATCCTCAACTCGTGGGAAAAATGCCGCAGCGATAAACGTTGCCAGGCTGAAAATTTCAAGCATATCGAGCAAGAAAGCAACCGCATGGATGGCGGTAAAACCCTATATCAGCAGCTTGATAACAAACGCATCATCAAGGTCAACCCGATGTATCCCGCAATGACTCAGGGCGAAATTGATGCCGCATTTGACCTTCCCTACACCCGACTCCCCCACCCCCGTTATAAAGGCAAAACAATACCGGCGTTTGAGATGATTAAATTCTCAATTAATATGCACCGCGGATGTTTCGGAGGATGTGCATTCTGCACTATATCGGCTCATCAAGGCAAGTTTGTGGCATCGCGTAGCGAACGTTCAATCATCGAAGAAGCAAAAAAAGTCGTTGCAATGCCCGGCTTCAAAGGCTATATCAGCGACCTCGGCGGCCCATCAGCCAATATGTATGCGATGGGCGGTCGCGACAAGTCGATATGTGCCAAGTGTCTTCGTCCGTCATGCCTTCATCCCAAGCCATGCCCCAACCTCAACAACGACCATCGCCCGCTGCTAAACGTCTATCACAAAGTCGATTCGTTACCCGGTGTCAAAAAATCGTTTATCGGTAGCGGTGTGAGATATGACCTTTCGATGCACCCATCGGGCAATCCCGACATCGACCGTGCAAACCGTCAATATAACGAAGAACTTATATGCCGACACGTCTCAGGGCGACTGAAAGTTGCGCCCGAACACACCTCTGACGCAGTCTTAAACCTTATGAGAAAGCCCTCGTTTGAGTGTTTTCGTCAATTTAAAGAGATTTTTGACCGTGTCAACAAAAAACATGACCTTAATCAGCAGCTGATTCCATATTTCATTTCAAGTCATCCCGGATGCCGAGAAATCGACATGGCACTCCTCGCCGTCGAGACCCGCAATCTCAACTTCCATCTCGAACAAATTCAAGACTTTACGCCGACACCGATGACGCTATCAACCGAAATTTTCTATACCGGCATCCACCCCTATACCGGCGAAAAAATTTTCACCGCTACCACACCCGAAGAAAAACTCGCCCAGCGCAAATATTTCTTCTGGTATGACGCAACCTATCGTCCCGACATCGTCAAGTCGCTCAACCGTCTCCACCGCCCTGACCTCATCGCCAAACTCTTCCCGGGCTATCGCGGCTATGAAGTCAATCGCGGCAAACTCAAAAATCCAAAAGGGAAAAAGAAATAATTTTATATCTTTGCAAACGATATGGGACAAAAAGCAATTACATTAGATGAACAAATAGCCTTGCTCTCTAAGAGAGGAATGGTAATATCAGATGTCGATAAAGCAAAAGAAGTGCTTTATGACGCTGGATATTATCGTTTAGGGTTCTATTGGTTCCCATTTGAAAAATCGTACCCTCTTAAACACAATAGGACTCACGAATTTATTCCAAACACACAGTTTAATAGCGTCGTTAAATTATACTACTTTGATTTTTATCTTAGATGTATTCTTTTTAAGGCATTAAGTAGAATAGAGGTTGCATTTAGGACAAAAGTGACATATATTGTCTCTAACGAATATACTGAAATTCCATCTTGGTTTGCCGATAGTCGAGTAGTCACTAATAATCAAGTTAAGTACTATCAGGAAGGCGGATATAAAGCAATTAAAGATAAGAATAGAATTATAGGGTTGCATCACTCCAATCACCCCAAAGACAAATATGCACCTGCTTGGAAAGCCATTGAGTACATGACACTTGGAGAGATTCTTCATTTATTCAAATCCATTAAGGATAATAAGCTTAAAGAAAGAGTCGCAAGTGAATTTGGGATTAAAACGCTTGTAACATTGGAAAGTTATTTGGAGGTAATCAAAAATCTTAGAAACGTGAGTGCTCATAGTAATGTGTTATATGATTTTACTCCGGAAAAATCAATAAGAAAGGGTCCTGCAATGATGAAAGGTATTGGTGACAATCAGAATCTAAATGGCGCTATACGAGTTGTCCTATATATGCTTGGGCAAATATCAAATAAAAGATCTTTAGAATTATTAAATGAAATTGAGGATCTTATAGCTAAATATGGAGTCGACCAAAACGTTTATAAAATACTTCTTAACATCAGTGGGTTTAAAGATCTTCACAGATATTGAAAAACTTTTACTAATAAAGTTTTGTTTTAGAGATAAAATATTGTACCTTTGCAGAAATAAATAGTGCCGGTATTGACTTTAGGCTCAATGCCAACACTCTAAAAAGGGAAAAACGAGGTTGTACATTCGCTGTACGACCTCTTTTCAATTAAAATAGACAATCCTGATCTAAAAGAAAAGTAGCATGAAATCAAGATATAGTATTCTTTCAATCTTATTTATTGTATTGACCTGTTGCATAGTCTCTTGCACCAATCACAACCGGCAAGCGGCGATGAACCGTGCCGAGTCGCTGATGGATTCAACACCTGACTCCGCATTGAAGATTCTTCGTGATATCGATAAATCGACCCTCGGTTCAAAAGCCGAAAAAGCCCGATATGCTCTACTGATGTCAATGGCATTAGACAAAAACTATATCGACACAACAAACTTCAATGTTCTTCAACCCGCTATTGATTATTATCTCAAAAAAGGATCTCCTAACGAAAAACTACGAACCTACTATTATCAAGGGAGAATCTACGATAACAAGGGAGAGCAAGATAGCGCATTAAACTCATTTGTCAAAGCAATTGACAATATTCCCGGTAGTGCAGATTCTCTATGCATGGCACGAGCCTTTGTATCGGCAGGGCTAATTTATTTTGACTTTTACGACTTTGAGAGTTACATTGATAACTACCTTAAAGCCGCCAATATTTACAATAATAAAAATAAGAAAGACTATGAATTTGATGCATTAATCAATGCATTGAATGGCGCAATTCTTTTAAAACGAAAGAATCTTGGAGATAGCCTTATTAGTAGTATTTGCTCAAATTTTGACTCGTTATCTGAAACACAGAAGAATGATCTACAAGGACGAATATTGACCTACAAAACGATGTATGGAACTGAAGCGGAAGTAAAAGACTTAATAGAAAAATATGAGCCTATTCTAAAAAATAATGTTCGAGGTTTGCTTAATCTTGCATCAGCTTATCGAAAGATTGGTCATAATTCCGAAGCTCTAAAAATTCTTAATGATGTCAGAAATAGCGGAATTGAATATGATACCCTTAAATTTTTAGCAACATCGGTATATACCTATAGAAATTTAGGTGATTATAAAAATGCTTTCTTAAACTATTGGGATTTTAGACGTATCGCTGAAATAGAAGATTTTAAGAAATTTGAGCAAAAATCAAAATCACTTGAGGAAAAACATAAACTTGAGCTTCAAGCCCAAAAAGAGGCTAACGAAAAGTATTTAATTTTTGTGAGTCTTATGGCTGGATTAATTTTATTATGTATAGTTATTATTCTTCTTATTTTACTAATTCGAAGCCACAAAATTCAGAAAGACTTAGCTCAACAGAAGGCAAAGAATTTTCAGCTTGAAAACGAAAATCTAAAATCAGAAAGAGACATAAAAGCGTTAGAAGCCGAAAATCTTGCTCATCGAGTTGAAATTTTAGAAAATGAAAGTGAAAATCTAAAACAGCTATTAGAATCCCCAGAAGAAATACCAACCGAGGTTCAAAATGCAATAAAAGTCAGAGTCGAAATGCTCAATACCCTTTTGGCAAGCTATATCACAGCCAATGACAGCCATGGTAACCCCTATGATAAATGGGTCAAAGAGATTACCGAAAACAGAGCCGAATTTATGAATAGCAATCGACTGGCATTCCAGGCATCACATCCCCGATTCATCCAATATTTTGAAGATCATGATTTAACAGTTGACGAAATCAACTACGTTTGTCTATATGCCCTTGGTCTGCGAGGTAAAGAGGTTGGTAACTATATGAAGAAACGAAGTCATGTGAATATGAGTAGTGCGATTCGCAAAAAACTCGGTATTGATAAACATGAAACAAATATCGGAATATACGTCCGCAGACTTCTCCAAAATTCATAAATCATTAAATATTGTATAATATGCACGACAGTTAGTCGAAGACTAACAACTTTAATGAACCCTGCCATCGAGCCTTTTAGGCTCGTTGGTAGGGTACACCGATCCACACATAGATTCCAACGTCGAAGATGTTGAACAGTGTCAAAACTTTCATGCACATTTTTTTGCTCATATCCCTTCTTAATTAGTAGAATATGAAAGTTCAAGATTTAGTGCATAAAACAATTTACCCCCCCATTTTGTATATGATTGATACACAGAGTGTTTCACACTAAAATATTTATCATTTATGAAAGTTTTTATTTGCAATATGAAAGTTTGTTATTGTAACTTTGCATAATCAAAACCATTATAATCTACCTTAATGAAAAATAATTATTCCTATTTTTATTAACAACCTCAATTATTTCCCATTATATTCAGCAAAACTAATTGAGAATAGCGGATTTAATAAAAATTTGTACATTTGTATCAATGGATATTCCATTGCGGGAATATCTTCTAAACGAGTTCAAAAAAAGAATGTCTTTATGTGGCTACGAACGATTCAAATAATGAAATTGGCGTTTACATTGTTTTTTTTTGTAATTCCGTTAACTTTATTGGCTCAATCTACTGACTCTATAAAAGTTATCCAACTTAAAGATGTTGAGATTGAAGCTCAATTACATTCTATTACGGCTTCAGTTTCTACTTATTATCCCACTATAAAACAAAAAAACGCTTCTTTTAGCGGCATTGACCTACTTAACCGTATGGCAATTCCTCAACTATCCCTAAGTATGGGCAACTCCGTAACAACCGTTAGTAATCAACAAGTCCAACTATTTATCGATGGGATTCCTGCGACGAACAATGATATTAAGAACATGAGAATTGCGGATGTAAAAAAAATTGAATATTATGATTATCCAGCCGATCCTCGATTTATGGGTAGTTCCCACGTTATAAACTTTATTATGAAAAAATATGAATATGGTGGGTACTTTAAAACATCTTTATCAGAACGTTTCATTGCTAATGACGGGAATCTCAACCTGTTCGGTAAATTTACTACAGATAAATTTACTTTTAATATTGGATTAGGAGGATCCTATTTAAATTCAAAGCATAATTATACAGAAAACTCTGAAACTTATCGATTATATGACGTGTTTACACTCGATCAACCGCTTCACAGAACCGAGAATGTTAGCTATGCAAAAAAATTCCAAAATATATTATGGCCAACTGTTCAAATCATATATTCTTCAAATAAAGTTTCAATAAATAATACACTTGGAGCTTCATTCGAGCATACACCCACTAACGATCTAATAGGTGAAATTAGCTATAATCCCGATATTTTTACAGACTCAAAATTTTCTAACAATAAAAATTATAGCGAAAAATCCATTTCATATTCAGGTAATTGGAACTTCACATTAGGCAATGGCAACTCAATTAGTTTCAACCCTACATACTCATACTCTAAATCTAAACAAACCTATATCTATAATGATGATGGCTTCGAGTTTAACAATTATGCTACCGACGGCACTCATGCTTCTCGATCAACACTACAATTTAGTCATTTATTCCCAAATAGAAGTCGTTTTAATTTATTCTTTCAAGAAATATTCTATCATAGTCAAACAAACTACCGTGGGACTACAAACTCCAATGATAAACTAACCACATACCGTATTGGACCGGGCTTGTCATACGGTATTCCTATTAAAAATTGTTATATATACGCTGGTGTCGGCTTGAATCATGACAAAACAAAATATGGCAATAAAAGTGTTAATTCAACTGAGCCATGGGCTGATCTATCGTTCCAGTACTCACTAAAAAAGAGACATCGACTATCTACTGAATACCATTACATGACTACAATTCCGCTGTCCTCTCATCGAAGTGAAGCTATTATTAATTCACATCCTTTGTTTAGCTATACCGGGAACCCTAATTTAACTCCTTATAAAAGCCTTGATTATGGAGTAAGTTATACATTTATCCCAAATAATCGATACAGCCTATCTGTATTTGCAAACGGATATTCAGTTTTCAACAGATATGCGTTTGTATATAAACCTTATTTAAATGGAATACTTCGTTCTATCGAACAACCATGCGGAGGATTTACTTCTTTATTGACCGGTCTAAACGGTCGCTTATATCTTTTAAAAAGACATTTACAGTTATATGGGCAAATTGTAATACCTTATTGTTATAATGGGGAGCCGTTTAACGCAAAAAAGACACATATTAATTATACACTCCGAGCATTATGGTATTTCGGTGATTGGAATATTGGCTTACGGTATGTATCAGAGAATGGTCAAACTGGGACTCCGGAAAACGGCCTTTGGTCTATTCGTAAAAATATGTACTCCTTAAATATAGGGTGGGGAAATCAGGATTGGAATGTTTCAGCCTCAATTGCCAACCCATTTACATGGAATTGGATTAGCGCTACTAATATTATAAACAGTCAATATTATGATAGTGCACAAACATCATACAATCCTGATAATCATTGCTATATCAAAGTCAATATATCTTATACCGTTGGTTTTGGGAAAAAAATCAAACGAAATGGCGAAGTCACTCGTCAAAACGGTGCCGGATCGGCAATTCTTGAATAAAATAAGGATTAAAAGTCTTGCTTATTAAATCAAGAATAAAATAGTAATCGTATATTTGTCTTTTAAATGGCAAAATCTTAAATTATGAAGTTTCTCTTATCTCTATTTATTGGTTTATGCACTCTCCAATGTTTTGCGATTTCTCCTGACTCTACTCTGATTTCAAATCGTACTAAAGAATTGGACGAAGTGGTTGTTATCGCGTCTTATCTAAGTCGCGAGGATGATCATATTTCAGCTATTCCTACAAAAGAGCAGAGAAAACATGCCATTTCCGGATATGATTTATTGCAAAATTTAATGATTCCGGGAATCAGTGTTGACAGGTCAAATGGTAGCGTTATGACTCCGGCAGGGACGGCAACTTTATATATTAATGGGCGTGAGGTTGACTTCCGCGAAGTTCAATCTTTAAGGCCTAAAGATATTGCTCGTGTTGAATATTTTGATATTCCTACAGGTAAATATGCTAAGGATGCTGCTTCAATTAATTTTATAACACGTCCAATAACAAATGGAGGTTATACACAAATTGATGCATTACAGGGTGTGGGATTCCTAAAGGGTGACTATAACCTTATTTCAAAATATATGATTGGTACAAAGAGTCTAAACCTTTGGGCCGGATATGACATAAATGATCCTAAAACATCATCAGAGAAGGTCGAATCATTTAATTTTCCTGATAACATTTTATTTAGAAATACTTCTTACAGCCATGCCGGCAATCGTAGAACTAATGAATATATTCAAGCCTCTATCAGCAATCGTGGAAAGCAATATACTTGGATGCTTCGAGGTGGTATGGCATGGAATAAGAACCAATATAATGTAGAAAATGGCGTGTCAAACTATTGGGCTACTGACGCTTCTATAAACTACAACGGTGATTTGAACATTAAAACTATAAATAAGACTCTTAGACCAAGCATTTATTATTATGGACATCATACCTTATCTGATAAAAATTATTTAGAATATGTTATCGATGGGTACTATGCCCGTAATGATTACAATAGACTTTATCAAGAAAATAATTCCAATTATAATTCTGTTGTAAAAGAAGATTACTATTACACCAAAGTAAATGCAAATTATTCTCTATCTCTTGAACATCGAAATCAACTGTCGTTTTCTCTATATGAGTTTTTGAGAATAAGCGATTCAAACTATTTAGGGAGCACTATTTACACACAAGACCTCCGATCGTCTGAAACAATCTTACTTGCCGATTATTCACAACGTATCGAAAAATTCTTTTATGATATAAACCCCGGTATATCTTATCTAACATACCAATTAAAGGGATTTAATTCTATCAATCACTTTACTCCACGCATACAGACAAGATTGGCATATATGATAAAACGAGGAGAACAAATCCAATTTTCTTTTGCTTTAGGAAATACCTATCCCCAAATTAATACAATAAATAATGTCGAGCAACAGATTGATCCAATAATAATATTAAAGGGTAATCCACAAATGGATAATTCAACTCTGCTTAATCCACGTCTTAATTATAGCCTAAACTACAAAAAAGTGGCAATCCAAGCCGGAGCTTCATATTTTTATCAAAATCATGCTATCGTATCAGATTATTATATCAGAGGCGGAAATCTTATTAGCACTTATAGAGATGACGTTATGTATCATCGTCCGGGCATTGACTTGTCAATAACCTACAAACCCTCGAAAAAATTAAATATGAATCTGACTGGAAAATGGAATGAACAAATAGCAAAAGGAGGCGTTGAAAATCGCAACTTATCATCATTTTCAGGACAAGCAATTCTAAATTATTATATCGGCGATTTTTCTTTTGGTGGTATGATTGGCACTCCAACTAAAGATTTAATCGGCTATCAGATAAAAAGAAAAACTTATTGGCGCTATCAAATTTCGGCCTTATGGACTCATGGGAATTTAGCATTGGAGGCGACTGCTAATAATATATTCCTCATGAAAAATTTTATCACTGATGAGCTGTCTTCCACGAACTATATGTTTACTCTTAATGATTGGGACAGAAACTCCAACCAATTCGCAACGCTAAAAGCTGTATATAGCTTTGATTACGGTAAAAAGACAACAAAATCGCCAAAATATGAACGAACAACTACTGAAAGTGCAATTTTAAAATAAAAATTAAATTTTGTCAGAATCAAAATATTATATATCTTTGCATCATTCAATCATTTTAAAATGAAAAACTTAAACATCCTAAAACTATTTCTTTTTGCCATATCTATGTCTATGCTGATTTCATGCAGCAAAGACAATGTTGATGAGATTGTAATTCCTGTTATTACCAATAACACCGAAATATCCGACAGCCTCAAAAACGAATTTGAAATTTCTGATAGCATAGGTTTTATTATATATGACTATCCTGGGATTGATGTAATATTAAAGATTAAAGATGAAGACGGCAACGATCTTTTAAACCCGGAGCATCCCAATACTCTTGTTAATTCAAATATAACTTTTTATCATGGTGAAGATATAAAATCGGTGTATTGGCAACCAAAACCGACTCCAGAATCCAGACTGTATCTGGCGTATTTCCGTGGAGCCATACACAAAGAGCAAGAATATTGGGATCCAGAGAAAAAAGAAATTTGCAAAACAGGTGACTGGATTTTAGTATTATCTGACTTCCCAAGTATTGAAGATTACGAAGATGAAGTAATAATTAAAATTAAAGATAAATCATTTACTCTTAAGATTACAAATAAGCACACATTTAATGATAGGCATCTTATTTGTGATACTCACTTCTATATTGACGGTAAAGAGCAAGAGAGCGATTTAATTACACTCACGTTTTAATATTTATCGAATTACATGTACAAAAACATTATATTTCAAATAACAAAAGGGGCTTCCAAGCCCCTTTTGTTTTGTATGCCACTATGTTTTTAAAAGCCTTGTTGCTTGATGAAATCGGCGTAGATTTTTGAGGAAAAAATTTTTACCTTCGTTTAAGAATCTTCATTAACTATGATTTATTCAGCTATTAATTTAAGGTCAAAAAAGAATATGCGGCTCTTCAAATCTTCATTGAGAGAGATGCCAAATGCATCTTTTTCGCCTTGTTCTGTCTTATATAGAGGTTTAAATCCGTTCTTGATATAGTAATGTAATGTTGATTCGGTGTTATATGCATCAACCAGCATATATCGGCAGGCTGCCTTATTATTCTCATCTACGAACCAAAATTTAAGTGCGTCCATTAACTGTGTACCAATATTCAATCCACGACCTTGATACACTTTATTTACACCAAGACGACCAATCAAGACAGCCGGATAACTACGATGTCGTTTTTGTTGTGGAATTCTTCTCTGGAAAGCATTTTTAGAAGAATTATCAAGTGTGTAAATCTTTATACCATCATATGACAATGTAGCAATCGCAACTATTTCACGCTGATTCGATTTGCTTATCCAACAATAAGATTTCCCGAGCAATTCTTTCTCGTACAGAAATACATCTTTACTAAAGAAATCGTCAAGGTCATCATCTCCACAACAAAAAGGGTCGCAGTAATCTGCAACCTCTCTTGTATAAGGAACCATAAAAGTGTTATCAACAAAACTATATTCGGTCATTTTCAACCTTTTTGAGGAGGAAATATAACACCTTTAGCACTTTCCAACATTGTTGAAAGCACCTTACGCTGTGACTCCGAAAGTTTTGGAGTTGGCAATTTGCCGTTACGTTCCGCCTCCTCGGTGAAGATTTTTGCATCCTCACCCCAAAGCTCTGGAGATGTTTTGATTGTCATTGCCATATCTAATTCATTTTAGTTTACAAAGTTACAAATATATAACGTATTAAACAAGGATTAAGTTATTAATACCTGCAAATGACAATATTAAAAGCCTTGTTGCTTGATGAAATCGGCATAGACTTTTGAGAAGTATTCGTTGTTTTCTTTGGTGTAGCGGATGTCGGTAAAGACCTGGGCGAGAGTTTCCTTGTTGTTCTCGGCAATGAACTTTGCCGACTCGGGAAGTGCCTCTTTTTCGGCATAAATTCGATCAATATCGGCAGGTGTATAGGGATGATAAATCTCGCTATGGAGAAATGCTTCAGGCGCAAGTCGATCAGAAGGCAACGGCTCGCCGTCGGGATAACCAACGGTTAACGTCGTTACCGGAACTACCAATTCGGGCAACTTCAACAGTTCGGCAATCTGTGGCGCATTGTAAGATGTGGTACCAAGATAGCAACAGCCAAGCCCGTTTAGCTCGGCAACAGTGTTGAACTGCTGAGCCAACAATGCCGTATCGAGCAGTGCCGCCAAGAACGATTGGAAATTGTCATATCCGGGAACGGCATTGCGCTGACGACACCATTGAGAAAAGCGGTTATAGTCGGCACAGAAGGTCAGCACGACCGATGCACCCTCGACTGACGGCTGATTGAAGTGGGCAGGCGCAAGCTTTCGTTTCATCTCGGCATCACGGGTGACAATAACGCTATAAAGCTGCATATTGCCGGTTGTTGGCGCATGAGATGCCTTTGCCATCAAATCGCGCAGTAGCTCGTCGCTCACAGTGCGGTCGGTGTAACGACGCACTGTAGCACGATTTTCCCAATAATGATTTATATCCATTACTACGATTATTTATATTCGTCCCAGCTCTTGATTTCAATCTGATCAAGGCTCATTGAGGTGAATGCGTCAATGAATGCCGATGCCAAACGAGCGTTGGTGAGCAACGGGATATTGAGGTCGATTGCCGCACGGCGGATTTTATATCCGTTTGACAACTCGGTTGATGACAAGTTTTTGGGAATATTGACAACGAGGTCAATCTCCTTGTTATGCAACATTTCGAGAGCCTGGGGATATTTGTCGGCTTCACTGGGCCAATATACTTTAATCGCGGGGATTCCATTGTCGTTGAGGAACGTATGAGTTCCGCCGGTTGCATACAATCGGTAGCCATGGTTATGAAGCTTGTGAGCGGCATCGAGCATGGCAGCCTTTTGTTTTGCTGATCCGGTTGAAAGAAGAACCGATTTCTCGGGGATGCGGTAACCAACCGAGAGCATTGATTTGAGAACTGCCTCATCGGTATCTGAACCAATACATCCAACCTCACCGGTCGATGACATATCGACACCGAGAACGGGGTCGGCACCCTGAAGACGTGAGAAGCTGAACTGTGAGGCCTTGATGCCGACATAGTCCAAATCAAACGCGCTCTTATGCGGTTTCTCAACCGGCAAACCGAGCATAACCTTGGTGGCGATATCAATGAAGTTGATTTTGATAACTTTTGACACGAACGGGAAGCTTCGAGATGCACGAAGGTTACATTCGATAACCTTGATATCGTTGTTTTTAGCAAGATACTGAATGTTGAACGGACCTGAAATATTGAGAGCCTTAGCGATTTGCTGAGACACCTTTTTGATGCGTCGCATTGTCTCGACATAAAGTTTCTGAGGCGGGAAACAGATTGTTGCATCGCCAGAGTGAACGCCGGCAAACTCGATGTGTTCAGAGATTGCATAAACCTTGATTTCGCCGTCCTGAGCAACGGCATCCATCTCGATTTCTTTTGCATTCTGAATGAATTCGGTAACGACAACAGGGTGTTGTTTTGAAACGTTGGCAGCAAGCTGAAGGAATTTTTCAAGTTCCTCTTTGTTTGAGCAGACGTTCATCGCAGCGCCCGAGAGAACGTAGCTCGGACGAACGAGTACGGGGAAACCAACTTCTTCGATGAACTTGTCGATGTCTTCAAAGCTGGTCAACTCGCGCCAACGTGGCTGATCGATACCGAGGCGGTCGAGCATAGCCGAGAATTTATGACGGTCTTCGGCGTTGTCGATGCTTTGAGCGGTTGTTCCGAGGATATTAACACCCTGCTCATCAAGACGAGTGGCAAGGTTATTAGGAATCTGACCACCTACCGACAGGATTGTGCCGTGGGGTTGTTCAAGTTCAAGAATATCCATGACACGTTCAAATGTGAGCTCGTCAAAATAGAGACGGTCGCACATGTCATAGTCGGTCGAAACGGTTTCGGGGTTATAGTTGATCATTACCGAACGCCAACCTTCTTTCTTAACGGTCATCAAGGCGTTAACCGAGCACCAGTCAAATTCAACCGAGCTACCGATGCGGTATGCACCCGAACCGAGAACAACAATCGAACGATGGTCGCGGAGATAGTCAACATCGTTGGTGCTGCCGTTATAGGTCAAATATAGGTAGTTGGTCTTGGCAGGATATTCAGCGGCAAGAGTGTCGATTTGTTTAACGACGGGGAGAATACCTTTTTCTTTGCGGAGTTTACGAACTGCCAGCGGGTCGTTATCGCTGTTGAAGTTCTTGTCAGTCACTTCACGGGCAATCTGGAAGTCGCTGAAGCCCTGTTCCTTTGCAAGACGGAGCAATTCACCCGGAATGCCTTCGATTGAATCGAATTTTTGAAGATCTTTGGCAGTTTCAAAAATATTGCGGAGTTTATAGAGGAACCAACGGTCAATTTTGGTCAAATCGTGGATTTGATCAACAGTATATCCGTCAGCCATAGCTTTGGCAATCACAAAGATACGTTTATCGGTCGGAGCTTTGAGTGCTTTTTCAATATCGTTGATTTTGATATCGCGATTTCCGACAAAGCCGTGCATTCCCTGACCAATCATACGAAGACCTTTTTGGATAGCTTCCTCAAATGTACGTCCGATTGCCATAACCTCGCCGACCGACTTCATTGAAGAACCGATTTCGCGGTTGACGCCGTGGAATTTACCAAGGTCCCAACGGGGAATCTTCACAACGATATAGTCCAACGCCGGTTCAAAGAATGCCGATGTCGATTTTGTAACCGAGTTTTTAAGGTCAAACAAACCATATCCGAGACCGAGTTTTGCCGCAACGAATGCAAGAGGATATCCGGTTGCCTTTGATGCGAGCGCCGATGAACGGCTCAAACGAGCATTAACCTCGATAACGCGATATTCCATCGAGCGCGGGTCAAAAGCATATTGTACGTTACATTCGCCTACAATACCGATATGGCGGATAATCTTTATAGCGAGCTGACGAAGGTAGTGATAGTCTTCGTTTGACAATGTTTGAGATGGTGCGACAACGATACTTTCACCGGTGTGAATACCGAGGGGGTCAAAGTTTTCCATGTTGCAGACCGTGATACAGTTGTCATAACGGTCACGGACAACTTCATACTCAACCTCTTTCCATCCCTTCAACGATTTTTCGATGAGAACCTGGGGTGAGAACGAGAGTGCTTTTTCGGTGAGCGCAACGAGTTCTTCGGGAGTATCGCAGAAACCGCTGCCGAGTCCGCCGAGAGCGTAAGCAGCTCTGACAATAATAGGATAGCCGAGTTTTTCAGCAGCTTCAAGAGCATCTTCAACCGAGTTAACGGCTTCGCTCTTGATTGTCTTGACGTCGATTTCGTCAAGTTTCTTAACGAAAAGCTCGCGGTCTTCGGTATCCATGATTGCCTGAACCGGAGTACCGAGAACACGAAGATTATATTTTTCAAGAACACCTGACTGATAGAGGCTTACACCACAGTTAAGAGCAGTTTGACCACCAAATGCGAGCAAAATGCCGTCGGGACGTTCTTTTTCGATAACTTTCTCAACAAAGTAGGGAGTAACCGGCAAAAAGTAGATTTTGTCAGCAAACCCGTCAGAAGTTTGAACGGTTGCAATGTTGGGGTTAATGAGAACTGTTTCAATACCCTCCTCTTTCATTGCTTTAAGTGCCTGAGAGCCTGAATAGTCAAATTCGCCGGCTTCACCAATTTTAAGGGCACCGCTACCAAGGAGCAGAACTTTTTTGATATTCTTGTCGATCATCTTGTATATTGAATAAGAGGGTGGATATTAAAGTAGATTGATGAATTTGTCAAAAATAAACTCAGTGTCTTTGGGTCCCGATGATGCTTCGGGGTGGAACTGAGCCGAGAAGAACGGTTTTGTTTTGTGGCGGATTCCTTCGTTGGTGCCGTCGTTCATATTGATGAAGAGTGGTTCCCAATCGTTGGGCAGTGTTTCCGAGTCAACCGCAAAACCGTGGTTTTGAGATGTCACAAAGCATGTGTCGCTATCGACCATACGAACAGGTTGGTTGTGGCTGCGGTGACCATATTTCAATTTGTAGGTAGTTGCACCTGCAGCTTTTGCCAACAACTGATTACCCATACAAATTCCACAGATAGGCTTACCAATCTCGATTGCCTTGCGTATATTCTGAACTGTTTTGTCAGCCAAATCGGGGTTACCGGGACCATTAGAGATGAAAAGTCCGTCATAAGGAATCTGAGTGAAGTCATAATCCCAGGGAACACGAACAACTTTCACTCCGCGACGGGTCAGGCAACGAATGATGTTGTGTTTTGTACCGCAGTCAACGAGAACGACTGTTTTGTCGCCGTTGCCGTGATATTCAATCTCTTTGCAGCTTGTTTTACCGACAAGGTTTTCGAGGTTGGGATCATACCAATCGACATCCTTATCGTCAATTATAATTTTACCGAGCATTGACCCTTTCTCACGAAGATGTTTAGTCAAAGCTCGGGTATCGATTCCATAAACGCCGGGGATTTTTTCCTCATTCAACCATTGAGCAAGCGAACGATCGGCTTGCCAGTGGCTATAATCAAAAGAATAGTCTTGAGCAATAATTGCCTTGCAGTGAATATGATCACTTTCATAAAATTCACTAACCGCATCTTTCTCACGACATGGAGGAACTCCATAATTTCCAAGAATAGGGAAGGTGGTTACTAAAATTTGACCTTCATAAGATGGGTCGGTCAAACTTTCGGGATAACCGGTCATCGCTGTGTTAAAAACAACTTCACCGGCTGTCGAGGCAGGGTAGCCAAAGGAGAATCCTTCAAATCGAGTGCCGTCTTCCAATACAAGAACGGCGCGTTTAGTTTCACGCATAAGACAATGATATATATGGTTACGACAGGTCGTTACCTGTCTTTGATTAATCTGAGCAAAGGGCAAATCAACCGCCCGGTTCAGTTACATTGGCTATCGTTATCATAGAATGAAACGGAAAACCATGCAAAGTTACGAATAATTTTGATAAAGAACTAACGTGTTTATAACTTTTATAGCTTATTTACATAACAAATGACGTCAAAGAAGCCAATAACATGTTAACCTCAAAAGATTTAAACAAAAAATTAAGGAGTATTTCGCTGTTTAACAAAATACCCCTTAATTTTTTTATTTTAGTTTTTATAGATTTAAAATAGTGCCGGCAAAAAGAATTGTTCCCGTGCTGTATTCTTCGATAAGGAACATAAACGGGCGATTGATATCAATCGGTGTCAAAGTGTCAGATGGCATAGGACACGTCGGGTCACCGGTAAAGACAGATGAAGTTGCCGCTTCAACGCCATTCTCATCAACTCCAAACGTGTTTTTTTGAATAAATTTTAATTTTACAATATTATCATCTGACATTTCACTCAAATCAGGATTAAACAATATTTCTTTTAAACCAAGAGCTTCAACAACTTCACCCCCACCAAGATCCATATCATATTCAGCACTAAATTTTGGGAAACGAATTGTCCAAGAATCATAATTTAAATTTGATTTAATATTTTCCCAAGATTCTCGGTTTAGCTCAGACATTACAGTCTGAAGCGAAACACCATTATCAGGAAGTACAAAGTATATTGAATATGCTCGATTACCATAATCTTTTTTTACCACTGTCAAATCATCACCAAAATAGGCTCCATTACAGCCCGATTCCATTGTTGCCACTAATGGCTTATTTCCATTTTGACTATAAAAGAGACGATTTTCAGTGTTGTCAGCTAAAATTTTATCTGACCATTGTCCTTTAAAATATATTGAGTTACATAATGCAAAAACATTTTCACTACTAAGCTGTCCGTACTCAAAAATCCTAGGAATCATCCCTTTTGTTGATGAGTTTGACCAACTATTGATTTTATCAACCGCATTCCTGTCATTAAAATCGAGTGAGCCGGTAGCCGCATTATAAAACTCTGAAATATTATTTACAAATGGTTGTTTTAAACCAACCGTATTATGAACCCATAATGAATTTGATATTAAAAAATCAACCGAGTTATCTGCCACCGACAACTCACGAACAATCCTTTTATTGAATAAATTCAGGCTGTTTATTGTAGCATCATCAGTCAAGTTTAGAAATCCAAAAACAGACTCCTGATAATTAGGCGAGCCTCCATTTGCGAGCATCGAAAGATCATGGTAAAGGCTCAAAGGAGATATAAGGATATTATTCATACCCTCTCCATTTCTATTTAGCTCAACACCATACAAATCTGAAATGAACTTAAATGAAAAATCGATTTCTGAATTAACCACAATTTCTTCAGAGCGTGACAACGCAATTTCTTGACGCTCTTTATTTTCATTTATAACCTCATTATTACATGAGGCTAAAAATATGGTCACAAATATACTAAAAAACAATTTATGTTTCATAATATTCAAAATTTATAAATTTTAAAATCAGAATCAAAACGATAATCTGCAACGTACCAAATAGATGGTATTAACGAACTTAACTTGGTTTCATCCAGTGAATTACTAGACCACCCCCAGTTGCATTTATAGAAAGAATTACCAAATGTTTCTATTTCAATCCTAACGTTACCACGCCCATAAATACTCTCAAGATACTCCAACGAGGCATCATCAGGTATATCAGGACTTTCCTCTGTATCTTCGCCTTCTTTAACTTTCTGATAAACATACACGGTTCTCCAATCTTCCAGTTGAGCTTCATAATAATCCACCAAAAAAGCATGGCTAGCTTTACTACCATCGATTTTAGAATTGCCATTTGCCATCATGATAACGGGATAACCTTTCCTCAGCATGTTTGAACAATCTAAGGACGACTTAACTGAAATAACCTGCGGTGTTAAGCCAGTCTGGGAATTAATAAATTTAATTGCTCCGTCAAATGGAGTCCCCGAACCATCACTTTTCCCACCGTCTCTATAAGTTTTACCGTAAATAGTCCCTATTTGAGTCCCTATGTACCCAAGAAAAATTGCGGTTGGCTTCATTATCTCATTATCATAATAATTATACATTGAGAATTCATTCCATACAGTACTACTCGATCCCGTAAAAGAATAGGTATTTTTTGAAGAATTATATACCGCATTCGTGACCGTAGTAGCCGGTACGCCAAACTCCTGATGCATAAAGTAAAGGAACTGACCAACAGCAACCGGCATACAACCTACATAAGAATGAATACTATCGTTATTTTTGAAATAAGGAGTAAACTGGTTAAAATATGTTGACTGTCCCCATTTCGTTTTTAATCTTCCATTTTTAGGTGTTTCAATTATAGTCCTTTGTTCCAATGGACAAGAAACGAGCCATTTCCACTCATATTCATTCTCGGGTTCTTTTGGTCCATCATTACCCCACCCCTCATTACAAGGTTCTATGCCGTTAACTATCCACTCCTTGTTTATAGTATCCTTGGGGGTAATACCAACATTTTTCAGGAGTCTTAATCGTTTGGCGGTCATATAAAATACCTCGTCCATTGGTGTTTGGGGTGAGATTGGATAAAAAGACCCAGATGTCGAGCTCATCAAAACCATTGGCATACGAATATCGTTAGAAAATACTTCCCAACCATCACCATAATTTGCAATATACATCACAGTATCACCTTCTACTATATAAGGCACAAGGATATCGTTAGCAGATCGACTGAGAGTCTTTTTCCCCCTTGCCAAATATTTTTGAATTGCTTTCTCGTTCGTCGTACATACCGACGATTTAGATCCGAAATCAACAGTTTCATCAGACAAAATTATTTCATCTTGACTACATCCTGCTAATAAAAGCGACAATAAGAAGCCTAAAATATACTTTACTTTCATAATGATTAGTTTTTATGAATTAAGGATTTACACATCTATTATAACAAATATAAACGACTTGTAGAATAAGTCGAGACAAATATAGCCACTATTTATCTTATTTCCAAATTAAAATTCCATTATTCACACGAATATGTTATTAAACATGTTTTCAACGTGTTAGACACAGAAAAAGATGGTGTGCCATGAATGACACACCATCTTGATATCGGGTAGAAATTGAGATGTTGAATTACTTCTCGTATTTCTTTACAATCACTGTTGCATTGTGACCGCCAAAACCAAATGAGTTTGAGAGAGCGGCACGCACGGGACGATGCTGAGCTTTATCAAATGTGAAATTGAGTTTGTAATCAATTTCTTCATCAAGGTCATTGGGATCGTGGTTGATTGTAGGAGGAACTATGTCTTCTTGAACCGCTTTTACGCTGAAAAGAGCTTCAAGAGCACCGGTAGCACCGAGAAGGTGTCCGGTCATAGACTTAGTTGAACTGATGTTGAGGTCATAAGCGTGATCGCCAAAGACTTCTTTAACAGCTTTAACTTCTGAGCGGTCGCCTACCGGGGTTGAAGTACCGTGGGCATTGATATAGTCAATGTCTTCGGGTTTCATGCCGGCATCTTCGAGAGCACTGCGCATAGAAAGTTTTGCACCGAGACCTTCGGGGTGAGTGGCAGTGATGTGATAAGCATCAGCCGACATACCGCCTCCGGCAACCTCTGCATAGATTTTAGCACCGCGAGCAAGCGCATGTTCGAGTTCTTCGAGGACGAGAACTACCGAACCTTCACCGATTACGAAACCATCGCGTGACGCGCTGAACGGACGAGAAGCGGTTTCGGGTGAATCGTTGCGTGTTGAAAGAGCGTGCATCGCATTGAAGCCACCTACACCAGCGGGGAAGACTGCCGCCTCAGCACCACCGGTAACGATTGCATCAGCTTTTCCGAGACGGAGAAGGTTGAAGGCATCGATAATGGCGTTGTTTGATGAAGCACACGCCGAAACAGTACCGAAGTTGGGTCCGTGAAAACCATATTCCATTGAAACATGACCTGAAGCGATATCAGCAATCATCTTAGGAATGAAGAAAGGATTATAACGGGGACCGCGGTCCTGATTTACAGCATAGTTGCCGGCTTCCTCTTCAAAAGTGTGGAGACCGCCGATACCGGCAGCAATAATCACGCCGATGCGATCTTTGTTGACGTTGGGGTCATTTACAATACCCGAGTCCTGGATTGCTTCTTGAGCAGCAGCCATGGCATACTGAGCATAGAGGTCGAGCGTACGACCTTTTTTGCGGTCAAAGTATTTGTCAGGCTCGAAGTTTTTAACTTCGCACGCAAACTGGGTTTTGAACTGACTTGCGTCAAAATGGGTGATAGGTCCGGCACCGCTAACGCCATTGATGGCGTTTTCCCAAGTGGTGGGGGCGTCGTTACCGATAGGTGTAACTGCGCCGAGGCCTGTCACTACAACTCTTTTTAATTCCATTTATCAAATTAAAGTTTTACAAAAGGATAATAAGCCTTTTCGCTTATTATTTTTCAGCAACAGCAGCCTGAACGTATGCGATAGCGTCGCCTACAGTCTGGATAGTGTTAGCTTTATCTTCGGGAATTTCGATATCAAATTCCTGCTCGAGCTTCATAATGAGGTCAACAGTTTCAAGGCTATCTGCGCCGAGGTCAGTTGTAAATGTAGCGGTTTCTGTTACTTTTGCTTCATCAGCGCCAAGGAGTTCAACGATGATTTCCTTTACTTTTCCTGCAACTTCTTCTTGTGACATAATTGTTTGTTTTTTATTGTTAATAATATTCTTTTTTACAACGGAAGATGTTTTGAATTAAACCTTCCTTAGGATTTCAGCATGCAAAGTTACAAAAACTTATTGATATAGCGAAATTTAAATACAAATAAATTAAAAAAAGGTTATTTTTACGTCTTCAAATTTGTTTAAAATCGCCCATTTTGTCCCTTTGACATAGATACTTCCGTAAGATTTTACCCTTGATGAGCCGGACGCAACAAATCGTTGACAGTTTTCACCGGATTGAACGTTGCTATTGGCACTTCGACAAAAATTGTCAACCAATCACTCATTGCACCATTCCACAATCCGGGCAGTTCAAGAGCCTTCAATTCACGACCGTGAAGCGATTTTGACGATATGAAACCGGTGGCAGAATCAACGTGAGACGGCAAATCAAATTTCTTGCCATCAACGTCACGGATATAACACACGAGGTCAACCGGATTGAAGTGGGTAGCCTGAGCCATCATTGCCTTATATTCAGCATTATCCATATCAATTTGAGTGCTTTCGAGAATTTGAGGAGAGAATGACCCGTCTGGGTTTTGAGCAATGTAAGGTCCACCGCCGGGCTCACCTTCATTTCTTACCATTCCACAAACTCTCATCGGTCGATTGAGTTTTGAGAGAAGCAGGTTAGCAAGTTCCTCTCCTTCCAGGCTTTCAAATCGTTTATCTTTGACACAGAACACCTTATTAAGATATGCAACCATATCTGCCAAATCGGCTGAAGTGTATTGTTTAGTTCGAAGCATGTCGATATAGCGGGCAACTAAATCGTGGTTCTGAATCAGTATGCCGGCAATCACCTTTTTATATCTTAAGGTGGCGTCGCGGAACGAGTCCGGCACAACGTTATCAATGTTTTTGACGAACACGACAGTTGTGTCAATTCCGTTTAGATTTTGAATCAATGCGCCGTGACCGCCGGGCCTGAAGACAAGATTCCCATTATCTCTAAACGGCGTATTGTCGGCATTTGCAGCGACCGTATCGGTCGATGGCAGCTGTTCGCTAAGCGATATATTAAATTTTGTGCCGGTCTTTTTTTCGATAGCCGGTAATGCGTTTTTTATCTTATCTTTAAATAAATCTTTGTGAGAACCCGACACTGTGAAATGCAAGTTCACACTTCCGTCAGCCAATGTCGCTGTCTGAGCTCCTTCCATGAGTTGCTCTTCAAGGGGTGTACGGGTTGAGCCGTCGGCATATCGGTGGAATGTCAGTAAACCCTTGGGCAAATTTCCATAGTTCATTCCGTCAGGTAGAATTATAGCCGAGATAACATCACGGTTACGGCCTTCTGCAATCAACTCGCCGACACTTTTTGAATACAATCGTTTAGTCGTCGCATCGAGTTCTTCAAAAAATGCCAACTGATGAATATTCTTCAACAATTTATCGACATCACTGTCAGGTTTGGGCGAATCGGCATCACCTTCGGCAAACGCAAACAACGCTTTAAACATGCGAGATGCCGCACCCGAAGCCGGAACAAATTTAGTCACGGTTCCACCGTCGGCAAGATACTGATGCCAGCGCCCCATTGCCACTTCCTCGGCAATATGGTCGAGCGCCAGAATACCGTTACCGACACGAGCGGTCGAGTCAAGCACAAGATAAGGGAAACCGGTAGCAAACCGATCGAGCTGTTGCTGCACCTCCTGGGGTGTAATGCCTTTCTCTTTGAGAAGAGTCAAATCTTTTTCAGTTAACATGAGATCAGATTTTATAGGATTAATAAATTAAGTTTTTATCTATTCATACGCTTTAGCAAGTTATATGAGGGCAAAACTCCGAGCTCGCCTGCCTTAGACAAATCGTCGGCACCCTTTTGCCGCTGCCCGAGTTGCATATAGATATAACCACGGTTATAATACGCTTCGCCAAAATCGGGTTTCAGTTCGACAGCCTTGCTAAACAAACTGAGGGCAGATGTATTATCTCCGGCTTCGGCAAGAATTACACCTTTATTAAAATATACAAACGGATTTCGGGGAGAAAGTTCAATCACCTTGTCAAAATCGTTTATAATTTCTTTAATTGTGTTTCTTATGCGGGTATTAGCCGAACCAAAATCTTGCTTGGTGTTTGATAGCTCTTTTGCCGACTGATTGTCACGTTCAAAAATCATCTGCTGATAGCGCGCAATCGCTCTCATAAGATAAGCCATTTCAAAGTCAGGCTTCAATTCAACAGCATTGGTAAAGTCTTGAATTGCTCCCTCATAATTTCTGATGGTCATAAAGTCCATTGCACGGCCAAAGTAGTCAATTGCACGTGGCTGAAGAGTCGGGATATAGGAATTGTAATATTCTATCGACTGGAAATGGCGGGCAACCGAAGCCTCGTCTTCCATCGGAGAATCATCCTCGGTGACCTGCAAGATAAATCGGAGCGAACGGGTTGCATTGATGTCGTCAACCTCTTTTATATAATAAGGTGTCTCTTTCAGTTGGTTTGTGGTGACGTAATAAGCCAGACGGAACATGGGTCGCAACTGCACGGCGATATCGCGATCCTGAACACGACCTCTGATGCTCTTATTGTTAAATTCACGGTCAACATCATGACTGTTCTCAATGGTCAACAAGGTAGAGAATCGTTGGGAGATGAGTTTGTCGGGACTACTGTCATCAGTTTCTGATTCAGACTTTTGGGTATCATCAATTTCACCCTCATTTTTAGACACTTCTTTATTGGCTCTTGCAGCTTTTGAAAGAGCGAGAGCTTTGTTATAATCTTTCTCGGCATTACGTTTGTCGCCCATTTCGTCATAAATTCTGAAGCGGGTGAAATAGGCACCGTCAAAATCGGGGAACGCCTCGACAACCTTGTCTATATCGGTAATAGCCTTTCGGTAGTCACGGTTCTGCTCGTACAAAATCGCACGGTTGAACAGCGAACGATAATCATCAGGATCAAACGTCAGCACTTTTGTAAAGTCGGCGATTGCACGGTCGCGATCACTTACCTCGGCTCTCAAAAGACCGCGGTTGAAGTAAGCAACAGGGCTCATCGGATCAAGACTGATTGCATAATCATAGTCAGCCATCGCTCCGAAGTAATCATCTAACTTATAGCGCAAAAAGGCACGGTTAACAAAGAATCCGGCATAGTGGGGCTGCAACTTGATAGCCTCGTTCATGTCAGACAGCGCACGGTTGAAATCCTCCTCTCGTTTTATCGCGACATCAGCACGAATAACGTATGCGTTGACCGAATTGGGATTCAGCGCTATAACCTTATCAAGATCGGCAAGAGCGGCTACAGTGTCACCGGTCTGCAGGTATAATCGAGCACGACCGAGATAAGCATTATCGAAATTAGGGTGAGCTTTCAGCAATTTGGCATAGCTTTCAGCCGCACCGTCATAGTCTTTTATATCTTCAAGAGCTATCGCCTTATTGAACAGGATGCTGCGGTTGTCGGGCAGCTGAGCAAGCGCCGCATCATAGTCGGCAATGGCAAGCTGTGGCTTTTCAAGATTCTGATAAGCCACTCCCCTCACCTCGTATGCATCGGCAATAAACGGATTACGCTCAATGGCAAGGGTTGCATCTTCCGATGCACCTTTATAGTCGTCGAGATTAAGTTTGGCAATCGCGCGGTAAAGATAAGGCTGAGCAAGATAGGGCTTTGCCTGAATAACCTGATTGAAATATTGAATCGACAACATATAGTCCTCAAAATACAGAGCGTTGCGACCGACCTGAAGAACCTGATCAGTGTTAATCTGTCCAAACGACGAAAAGGTCGTCAGGAGCAGCGAAAGTGATATTAGAAGTTGTCGAATCATTACTGCTTTAGTCAAGTTTCAGAACGGCGAGGAATGCTTTCTGAGGCACCTCAACCGAACCGATCTGTTTCATTCTTTTTTTACCTTTTTTTTGCTTTTCGAGGAGCTTGCGTTTACGCGAAATATCACCGCCATAACATTTTGCGGTCACGTCTTTACGCACCGCCTTAATTGTTTCACGGGCAATGATTTTCGCGCCGATTGCAGCCTGAACTGCAATATCAAACTGTTGACGTGGGATGAGTTCCTTCAGCTTTTCACACATTTTACGTCCGAAAGTCACGGCATTGTCAACGTGGGTCAAAGTTGAAAGTGCATCGACACTCTCGCCGTTCAACAATATATCGAGTTTCACGAGTTTTGACTCGCGGAAGTCGTGGATATGATAGTCAAATGATGCGTAGCCCTTTGATATTGACTTCAATTTGTCGTAGAAGTCAATCACAATTTCGCCGAGCGGCATATCAAAGGTCAGCTCGATACGGTTGCCCGAAATGTATTCCTGCTTGATGAGTTCACCACGTTTTCCGAGACAAAGAGTCATAATCGGACCGATATAGTCGGCGGCCGTAATAACTGATGCACGGATATACGGTTCCTCGATATGGTCAATCATTGTGATATCAGGGAGACCCGACGGGTTGTGTACCTCGGTCATTTCACCTTTTTTGTCATATACGCGATATGATACGTTAGGTACGGTTGTGATAACCTCCATGTCAAACTCACGACTCAAGCGTTCCTGAACAATCTCCATGTGAAGTAACCCGAGGAAACCGCAACGGAAACCAAAGCCGAGGGCTGCCGACGACTCGGGTGTAAAGGTCAGACTGGCGTCGTTGAGCTGAAGTTTTTCGAGCGATGCCCTGAGATTTTCAAAGTCTTCGGTTTCAATCGGGTAAACACCGGCAAACACCATCGGTTTTACCTCTTCAAAACCTTCGATTGCTTTGTCACATGGACGTTCAACATGAGTAATCGTATCGCCTACACGAACCTCTTTTGAGGTTTTTATACCCGAAATGATATAGCCAACATTACCGGCAGAAAGCACATCGCGGGGCGACATATCGAGTTTCAACACTCCAATCTCGTCGGCATGATATTCCTTACCGGTTGAAACGAACTTAACAAAATCGTTTTTGCGAATTGTTCCGTTAACAATTTTATAGTATGCGATAATTCCGCGGAACGGATTGAAAACCGAGTCAAAAATCAAAGCCTGCAACGGTGCATCGGGGTCACCCTCTGGTGCCGGAACACGGTTGACAATTGCTTCAAGAATTTCGGGAATACCGATTCCGGTTTTGCCACTGGCACGGATAATTTCTTCACGCTTGCATCCGAGCAGCTCAATTATCTGGTCCTCAACCTCGTCGGGTTTAGCCGAGTCGAGGTCAACCTTATTTACAATAGGAATGATTTCAAGGTCATTCTCAATCGCCATATAAAGGTTTGAAATTGTCTGAGCCTGAATGCCTTGCGAACCATCAACAATCAACAATGCGCCTTCACAGGCGGCAATCGAACGCGACACTTCGTAGCTGAAATCGACGTGTCCCGGAGTGTCAATCAAGTTGAGCACATACTTCTCGCCATTGAGGTTATATTCCATCTGAATGGCGTGGCTTTTGATTGTGATACCGCGTTCGCGTTCAAGATCCATATCGTCAAGTACCTGAGCCTGAAGATCTTTTCCGGCTACGGTGTCGGTATATTCAAGAAGACGGTCGGCAAGCGTTGACTTGCCATGGTCAATATGGGCAATGATGCAGAAATTTCGTATATTCTTCATTATTTTGAAAAATCGTCGGTTTTATTCAATTTGCAAAGATACTATTTTTTCTTTAACATGCAAAATTACGTATTCCGGAGTGTTTATTATTCTAAATTATTGTTATTAAATATTATTTTTAATCATTCGCTCTATAATTTAATAAAAATATTAACTACATTTGCAACAATAAGAACAAAACCAAATGAAAACCAACCTTAGTTCACAAATCAAACTCGAAAGAGTACCTGTTCGCTACTACAATCCTCAGAGCGACATTGAACGTGCGGAATTGACCCGCAATGAAAAAGTTTATACCCGCATATTTGAAAATTCAAACGATGGCAGCAACTATCTTGCAAACCACATCGTTGAACAAATCAAACGTAACGTTGAGAAAAAAGGTTACTGCAACATTGCTCTTAGTGCAGGTCGCAGCGCCCACTCGGTTTATGTTTCGCTTATAGAACTACACCGTCGTGGTGAAATTTCATTTAAAGACGTTCGTATTTTCAATATCAGCGAGTTCTTTCCTGTAAGCGCCGAAGGTCCCTCAACCTTCAAACGTCTTCAACAGATTTTATTAAACCATATAGATGTAAAGCAAGAAAACATATATACTTTTGAGACTAACGTTTCAAAAGAAGATTTATATGAATATTGCCTTAGCTACCAAGCTAAGATGGAAGAATGTGGCGGCATCGACCTCTCTATTCTTGAAATCGGTGCTAACGGTAATCTCGCATTCAACGAGCCCGGGTCACTTTCAACAAGCACCTGCCGTCTCGTTCTTCTCAGCGAAGATACCCGCAGCCGTCTTGCTAAAGAATATGGCGTAGCCGAAGCTCCCAACACTGCAATCACCCTCGGTATCGGCAACTTATTGAAGTCATCAAGAATCATGGCTATGGCATGGGGCGAAAATCGTGCTGCTATCGTTAAAGCAGCTATCGAAGGTCCTGTAACCGAAAACGTTCCGGCTTCATTCCTTCAGCTCCACAACCACACCCGCATCGCGCTCGACCTTTCAGCAGCAGAAGACCTCACCCGTCTTTCTCAGCCCTGGAAAGTTACCTCTTGCGAATGGGACGACAAACTCATCCGCCGCGCAATCGTCTGGCTATGCCAGATGACCGGCAAACCCATCCTCAAACTAACAAACAAAGACTATAACGACTGGGGGCTTGGCGAACTCGTTGCCCTCTTCGGTTCGGCATACAACGTTAACATCCAGGTATTCAATCAGCTTCAGCACACCATCACCGGCTGGCCCGGCGGTAAACCCGATGCTGACGACACATACCGTCCCGAACGTGCCAACCCCTATCCCAAACGTGTTATCGTATTCTCACCCCACCCCGATGATGACGTAATCTCAATGGGTGGTACACTCCAGCGCCTTGTTGACCAGGGTCACGACGTTCATGTAGCATACGAAACTTCAGGTAACATCGCCGTTGGTGACGAAGATATGATGCGTTACTTCCTCATGATGGACAAAATCGCTCCCGAGTTCAAGTTTGACACCGAGTCATTCAAAAAACTCTCTCACGATGTTGCATCATTTGTAAAAACTAAAACTCCCGGAGGAGTTGATACCCCCGAAATCCGCGAAGTCAAAACAATGATTCGCCAGGCTGAAGCTACAATCGCTTGCCAATATATCGGTGTTAAAGACGAAAATATCCACTTCCTCCGTCTCCCCTTCTACGAAACAGGTACAGTTAAGAAAGGTGACCTTTCTGAACGCGACGTTCTCATCGTTAAAAAACTTATCGAAGAGGTTAAGCCTAACCAGATTTTCGTAGCAGGAGACCTTGCCGATCCCCACGGAACTCACCGTGTATGTACAGATGCCGTTCTCGCTGCAATCGACGAACTCAAAGACGAGCCCTGGATGAAAGACTGCCGCATCTGGATGTACCGTGGTGCATGGGCTGAATGGGAAATCGACCACATCGAAATGGCTGTGCCGATGAGCCCCGAACAGCTCCGTTCAAAACGCAACTCTATTCTCAAACACCAGTCTCAGATGGAAAACGCGCCATTCCTTGGTGATGACGACCGTCTCTTCTGGCAGCGTGCCGAGGACCGTAACCGTGCAACCGCACTCCTCTACCAAAGCCTCGGACTTGCTTCATACGAAGCAATGGAAGCGTTTGTAGAATATAAACCTATCCGATAAAAATATAATAAATGATATTTTGTGAAATATTAGTGTATTTATATTAGGTGAATAATTATTAAAACTTGAAATCATAGGTTTACAAACAGTATGGAGGTCGATTACTCGTGAGAGTAGTCGACCTTTTTTTATCATATCAAGCGAAATTTATAGCAAATACCAATAAAATAGTAAAAAAAAAGAGCAGACAGCACGGTTTTTGAAATAAAATTCGTATCTTTACACAAAATAAGCACTAATACCCCTAATCAAATGAAATTTAAACCAACGTTTATATCACTTTTGGCAGTTCTTGCCGCTTGTGGTTCACAAGTATCAGCTGAAAATCCGGCATGGCTCGAACCCGATTCGGCCTATGCAATCTCTTATCGCATCGGTCGAGATTTTCCCACCCCTGTTGAAAAAGCTCAGGAAATGTTTCCCGAACTTTCTAAAGGTCAAATCAAGAAGTATATCAAGAAGGGGTATATTGAAACACTGAAAATCAACGGAAAGCAGTATATCCACAAAAAGGCTGCCCGTAACTATAAAATGTTAGACCCGAAACTCAGCGGATTCAAGGGTCGCGGCTACACCTCCAACGCAAAACGTCAGAAATATGTAGCCGACATCGTCAGCGAATCAGACGGTAAAGGTACTAATTCAAACGCCATGCGTGTTACCTATCGCTTCTCAATCGACGTGCCGACCGTTGACGCTATCAAAGGCGATACGCTCCGTGTTTGGATGCCCCTCCCATTGATTACCGAACGTCAACCCCGAGTTGAAGTTTTAGGTTCGACTCCCGAGACATACGTTATCTCAACTCCCTCGCGCTCAGTCCATAACACTGTTTATTTCGAGCAACCTGTAACCGGAGACAAAACTCATTTTGAGTATGTTGCGACCTTTGATGTTGCCGCCAAGCATTTCGATCCAAAATATATCGAAGAAAACATCAAGCCCTACAACAAAGATTCTGAGTTATACAAAAAATACACTGCATTTGAAGCTCCTCACATCATTGATCTCGAGAAGCTCGCCAAAGAAATCACCAAAGGCGAAACCGATCCTTTCAAATGCTCTGAAATGGTATATGACTATATCATAACCCATTACCCCTGGGCAGGTGCACGTGAATACTCAACCATTCCCTGTATCCCCGAATATGTTCTTGAAACAGGTCACGGCGACTGCGGTCAGGTTACCCTTCTTTACATCTCTTTGATGCGTAGTCTCGGAATCCCCGCACGATGGGAAAGCGGTTGGATGCTCCACCCCGGAGAAGTCAACCTCCACGACTGGGCTGAAGTTTATTTTGAAGGCATCGGCTGGGTACCTGTTGACACCTCATTCGGTCGTTATGACAACGCACCCGCACACCTCCGCAACTTCTATTCAACCGGTATTGACCAATATCGTATGGCTACCAACAAAGGTGTTTGCGGTGACTTCTATCCCGCCAAGCAATACCTTCGCAGCGAGTCTGTTGACTCTCAGATGGGTGAAGTAGAAACCTCAAAAGGCAACCTCTTCTATCCCGGATGGAGCTGCAACCTCGAAATTATCAAAGTTGAAGAACTTTAATCAAGTTATCATTCCACTAAAAAACTATCTACAATGATAAAGATCAACCGACTTGTCGCTTTAATGATTGCTGCCGCTACCGTTGCAACCGCCTCAGCCATCACTCCTGCTGACATCATTGCAAAAGTTAAAGCAAACTCAGCGCCCGATGCTCGCCAAATCGTGTACGAAATTTCGGCAAGCGAAACGACTCCTGTTGTCATTAAAGGAAAGACTTCTGAGCAATCAGTTAAAGATGAGCTCATTAGCGAGCTCAAAAAAGCTAAAATCAAATATATCGACAGCGTAACCGTTCTCCCATCTGACAAATGGGCTCAGGTTCGTATCTCAGGCGCACACATCCGTGTTGCTCCCGGACACGCTTCTGAAATGGCAACCCAAGGAATTATGGGTCAACCGATTCGTATTCTCGAAGACCGAGGCGGATGGTATCGTGTTCAAACTCCCGATGGTTATATCGGCTATATCGTTGATAACTCGCTCGTTGAAAAAACTGCCGACGATATGGCGGCATGGCGTAAAGCTGACCGTGTTATCGTGACCGCGCCCTATCAGACCCGCGTTTATTACACACCCCAACTCAAAGGTGCTCGTAATGTTGTCAGCGATGTTGTCAACGGCAACATTCTTCTTGGCAAAAAAGTTGCAGGCAAAGATATTACAGAGGTTGAACTTCCCGATGGCCGCAAAGGCTACATCGCTTCAGACGACATCGAAAATCTTGCAGAATGGGCTCAGCAACCCTTTGACGCTGACAAGATTCTCGAACTCGCCTACTCAATGGAAGGAACACCCTACTACTGGGGAGGTAACACAGTCAAAATGCTTGACTGCTCGGGCTTATCAAAAACCTGCTATTTCCACAACGGTATTATCTTGATGCGCGATGCTTCTCAGCAAGCAACAACCGGCGAAATCTTCAAGCCCGAACAGTGGCGCGAATGTGAACCCGGCGACCTACTTTTCTTCGGCAACCCCAAAACCGGCAAAGTAACCCACGTTGCAATCTATGACCGTGACGGTAACTATATCCACTCTTCAGGCCGAGTTAAACGCAACTCAATCGACCCCGAAGCTGAAGGTTATCTTACAACTCCGTTCCTCTCATACTCTCGCATCAAAAATAGCATCGGCACTCGCGGAATCACTCGCGTAGCTGATCATCCGTGGTATTTTTAACATTAATAAAACTTAAACCTATTACATAATGAATCGTAGAAACTTCCTTCGTAACACTGCCATGGGAGCCATGGCAATCGCATCACCAATCTCTTTCTCTGCTTTTGGTGAAGCGACCAAACAAACCGGTCGTCCCGGCAGAATGAAACTTTCGTTTGAGCCATATACGCTCCAACTCCGTCACTCATTCAACCTTGCAAAATACAGCCGTACCACCACCCCCGATGTTCAGGTTAAGATCGAACTCGACGGTATAACCGGCTATGGCGAAGCATCAATGCCTCCCTACCTTGGCGAAAGCATTGAAAGTGTAACCAAATTCCTTTCACAGGTTGACCTCAGCCAATTTGCTGATCCGTTCCGCATCGAAGACATCCACGAATATCTGGAGTCAATCGCGCCTAACAACCGTGCAGCTAAAGCATCAGTTGACATCGCCCTTCATGACCTTCTCGGTAAAATCATGGGACAACCATGGTACAAAATCTGGGGTCTCGACCCGAGCAAATGCCCGAGCACATCATTTACAATTGGTATCGATCAGGAAGACGTTGTTCGTAAAAAAGTTGATGAGGCAAGCCCCTACAATGTTCTCAAAGTGAAAATGGGTCTTGACAACGACAAAGAACTTGTTAATATCATCCGCTCAAAAACCGACCGTCCTATCTGTGTTGACGCCAACCAAGGTTGGACCAACAAAGAACTCGCGCTCGAAATGTGCCACTGGCTTGCTGAACGCAACTGTCTCTTTGTTGAACAGCCGTTCCCCAAAGAAATGCTCGACGAAACAGCTTGGCTTCGCGAACGTTCTCCACTCCCCATTGTTGCCGACGAATTCTTCCAGCGTCTTCCCGACGTTCGCCGTGCAGCCGGTGCATACGACGGTATCAACATTAAGCTCATGAAGAGTACCGGTCTCCACGAAGCATACCAGATGGCTAT
>JAIDRE010000097.1 GCA_029061925.1 Muribaculaceae bacterium
GCATTGACGGCGTGCTGCTTACCAAGCTGGATGGCGATGCCAGAGGCGGTGCGGCACTGTCTATCCGGGCGGCTACCGGCAAGCCGATTAAGTTTATCGGTACGGGCGAAAAGCTGGACATGCTTGAGCTGTTCCACCCCGACCGTATGGCTGCCCGTATTCTTGGTCAGGGCGACATTATGACCCTCGTTGAAAAAGCTCAGAACATCATTAACGAGGATGAAGCAAAACAACTTCAACGCAAAATTTCAAAAGACCAGTTTAACTTTGACGACTTCCTTGCCCAAATTCAGCAAATCAAAAAAATGGGTAACATCAAAGATCTCGCATCAATGATTCCCGGTGTCGGAAAAGCTATCAAAGATATTGATATTGACGACAATGCGTTCAAAGGTATCGAAGCGATTATCCGCTCAATGACATTGGCTGAACGTCAAAATCCGTCAATCATCAACGGTTCACGTCGCCAGCGTATCGCTCGCGGTTCGGGTACTTCACTCCAGGAAGTCAACCGACTCCTCACCCAATTTGAACAAACCCGCAAGATGCTCAAACAGGCTTCTCAGTTCAAGAGCAACCCAATGAAAATGATGCGCGAAATGCGTCGTCATCGATAAATAAATCTATAACATCAAAGTTTTTATGGAACTTATTGACGGTAAAAAAATATCACAGGAAATCAAGCAAGAGATTGCCCGGGAAGTAAAAGAAATGAAAGCACAAGGCAAGCGTGCGCCTCATCTGGCAGCCGTGCTTGTCGGTCATGACGGAGGTAGCGAAACATACGTTGCCGCCAAAATCAAGGCTTGTGAAGAATGTGGATTCTCATCAACAACGCTCCGATTTGAAGACACAATTACCGAAGATGAGCTTCTGAAAACAGTTAATGACCTGAATAACAATCCCGAGATTGACGGTTTCATTGTTCAGCTCCCATTGCCCAAACATATTAATGAGCAAAAACTGATTGAGGCAATCGATCCTCGTAAAGATGTTGACGGCTTTCATCCCGTTAATGTCGGACGAATGTCAATCGGACTCCCTTGCTTCAAATCGGCTACACCTGCCGGAATCATGATGTTGCTCGAACGTTACAATATTCCGACCAAAGGTGCTCGTTGTGTTGTTCTCGGACGCAGCAACATTGTCGGCAAACCTGTTGCAACTTTAATGATGCAAAAAGGTTATCCGGGCGATGCAACCGTAACCGTTTGCCACAGCGCAACAAAAGACATCAAAGAAATTTGTCGTGAAGCCGACATCATCATTGCGGCATTAGGTCAGCCCAAATTTGTGACAGCTGACATGGTAAAACCGGGAGCTACAATCATCGACGTAGGTACAACACGCGTTCCCGATGCAACACGTAAGAGCGGATTCCGTTTGTCAGGCGATGTTGATTTTGAGAACGTTTCAAAAGTTTGCAGCTACATCACTCCCGTTCCCGGCGGTGTTGGACCAATGACTATTGTATCGCTGATGAATAATACACTTTTGGCTGCCAAGCACATTATTTATCCTGAATAAATTGCAGTATGCACGAAATAATTGAGGCACTCATAACTCTATTAATATCAACGGCTTCAACTCCTGAAGCCGTTATTCTTTTTGCGGGGGATGCGATGCAACACGAAGCACAGCTCCAGGCAGCTATCAACTCGTCAAAAAATCACGTTGACTACGACTATTCAGAGTGCTTTACCGACATTGAAAGTGCAATCAAAGATGCCGACTATGCGGTTGTAAATCTTGAAGTGCCACTCGGAGGTGCGCCCTATTCAGGTTACCCAATGTTTGGGGCTCCTGACTCATACGCAAAATCGTTAAAAGATGCCGGATTTGACATGTTCCTGACAGCCAACAATCACACTCTCGACCGACGCGATAAAGGTTTAAGACGTACTATTAAAGTGCTTGACAATCTTGGAGTTGACCATATCGGAACATATAACAATAAAGCTGCCCGAGACTCCGTACTCCCATTTATTAAAGACATCAAAGGTTTTAATGTCGGCTTTTTGAATTATACATATGGTACAAACGGCATTAAAATCAAGGAAAATACAGTTGTCGATTATATAGATACCACACTTATCGCCCGTGATATTGACGCTGTCAGAGCAAAAGGTGCTGAAATTGTAACAGTCGCATTGCATTGGGGAATTGAATATGACCTGCTCCCAAACAAACAACAAAAAGAACTTGCCAAATTCCTTACCGATAAAGATGTTGACATGATAATCGGAGGACATCCCCATGTAATCCAACCCATGGAGATGCGTACAAACAAAAACGGCAAGAAAACATTTCTTGTCTATTCGTTGGGAAACTTTATTAGTAATATGAAAACCGACGATACCCGCGGTGGAGCTATCGCAAGAGTTAAACTCAAACGAGATACCACCGGAATAGCATACATTGACACGGCATCATATTCGCTCGTGTTTACAGTTCCACCGGGTGACGGCAGTAAAAACTATCGCCTGGTTGATGCGACCGAACGAAAAGCCGGAAGCCGACAATATAATTGCAACTCGTTTGTTAGTCGCGCTAAATCAATCTTTGACAAACACAACATCAATGTTCCGTTTGAAAAGATTAATCGCAATCACAACGAACATAATGATGTGCAGCATGACACTCATGCAAACGGTGGTCAACAATAATATGTCGGTTTGCCATTGAAGCGATTGTAGTCATTTCGTGTGACACTAAAATAATTGTGGAACGTTCAGCCTCTTTTTCTATAATATCATACATCTGCTTTTCAAAATGCTTGTCGATATAGCTTAATGGTTCATCAAGCACAAGCACATCGGGCGATGAAATCAAGGCACGTCCCAATAAGCCGCGCTGCAACTGTCCACCCGAAAGCTGACCGATTGGATGATGGCGATGAGAAGACAATCCTACAAGCTCAAGCATAGCGTCAACACACTCGCCAATCTCTTTTTTGGACAAATCATTACGACTAAGTAAGCCCGATGCAATAACTTCTTCCAAGAGTATCGGGAAATGACTGTCAATCATATTTTTTTGAGGAAGATAACCGATTGACAGAGTGTTAACCGGACCATCATTGTTAAAATATTGAACACTACCGGTTGTAGGCTTTAACAATTTCAGTATCAAGCGTAAAAGCGTTGTCTTACCACCTCCGTTCGGACCTGTCACAGCGACAAAATCGCCATATTTGACATCTAAATCAATATCGCTCAAAATTTCTTTATCTTCACGAAAGAAATTAACGTTATTGAGCTTTATAATAGATTTTTGACAATTACAGTTTTTGTTACAATTGCAAGCCATCGGTAATAAGTTTAAATTCTTTTTCCCAATCTCCGTTCATCGGATTGATAGTGACCATTTTAGCACCGGTACGCTTTTGTATTTCAGTCGCATTTCCGGCATCAAACTCTTGCTGAAAAAAGAACACTTTAACATTCTCATTAACAGCTTTATCAAGTCGTTCGTGAAGCTGTTTCACCGACATATCTTTACCGTGAGACCCTACGACCAACTGCTTCAATCCATAATCGTTTGCAAGATAGCTGAGTGACGGATGCCACACGATAAAAGTGCGACAGTTCAACGTGTCAGTCACACTTTTAATTACATTATCAATCGAGTCAATATGATTTTTGAGCTGAACGGCATTCTCATGATAAAAATCACTGTTCGCCTTGTCAGCCTTTGATAGTGCCCGTTCGATATTATCAACCATTATCGACAAATTGCGCGGCGAACTCCAGATGTGAGGGTCGGCACTACCGTGATGGTGATGTTCGTGATCATGCTCTTCAGCTTCATCGTCATGATGTTCGTGAGTACCATACAAACGTTTGATTCCGGTTGACATATCTGCGACAACAGTCGATTTTCCCGACTCACTGATGCGGTTAATCATTGCCGATTCAAAACCGAGTGTTCCGACCGGCATATATATATCGCTGTTTTCGAGCGCGATTAGCGAATTAATAGCCGGTTCGAATATCTCGGGATTAACCGAAGATGTGGTCAATGACGTAACATTTGCCTTATCTTTAGCAATCGCCTTAACCAACTCAGCTTGAGGCGGAATACTGACAATTACATTGAGAACATCTTTATTATTAGACTGTGATGAGCCGGTGCAGCCGGTAAACAATCCCACCAAAACTAAGGTTACAATGTATATCTTGATACTTTTCATTCCGAAATTATTGATTATAGACCAAAGTATGAAGCATAATTACAAATGCCTTAACATCGAGAAGCGGTTTTGTTGACATCAATATCATCTCAACCATATCAAGTCCGGGAGCGTATGGTGGCTGAAAATATTGTAGATCAATTGCTTGGAATCCGTTACGTTCATAAAACGCTATACGTCGATCTGACTCTGAAGTACCGGGAAGTTCAACCTCTACGACAACAGCTCGCAAATCTGCCTGAGCAACTACATCTGTTATCACATCCGACCCTATTCCACGTGAACGCATATACGACTCGACTGTAAAGTGCTCAATATAAAGCACTCCCGGCAAATTCCACGATGTATAAAATCCATAAAATTGATTGTCAGTGCCAACAACTGCATTCACGTTAAAAAATGGAGATGCATTGGCTACCATATCTATTATACTTTGCCACGGACGACGCTCATTTTCAGGAAATGACGCCATGTAGAGTCCTTTTATCTTCTCCAATAGAGGATCTTCGACATCTGTAATGTCGTATATATTATATTTTTTCATTCGAGTCAATCTAATGAATGAGATGTTTTTTATTTACAAAATTAATAAAAAAGTGACAAACTTAGAGTCTTTTGATTATTTTACACGGATTACCGGCAACAACTACATTGTCGGGCACATCGTGAGTAATAACCGAACCGGCTCCGATTACAACGTTACTGCCGATTGTAACACCCGGTAAAATAACAGCATTACCGCCAATCCAAACACTGTTGCCGATAGTCACAGGTTCAGCCCACTCGACTCCTTTATCGCGTTCTTCTCGTTCGAGTGGGTGACAAGCAGTATAAATACTCACGTTCGGACCAATAAAAACACTGTTCCCAAATCGAACTTCAGCCTCATCCAAGATTGTCAAATTGAAGTTTGCAAAGAAGTTATGACCGACGTGTATATTTTCGCCATAGTCACATCTAAACGGCTGATTAATATGCATATCATCATGATATGTACCCAATATTTCCTTTAAAATTGCTTTACGTTCATCAACCTGAGAAGGTCTCAATGAATTAAAAAGCCATATTTTTTCACGAATATTTTCAAGTTTTTCGATAAATTTGTGATGAGTAGCATCATAGCGTTCGCCTGAGAGCATTTTTGCCCACTCATTTTCAAAATCTGAATCGGTTGTCAAATTATTCATTTCATTTCAATTTTATCGGATAGTGCCACAAAATTACATAAATAAATGGAATAAAAATACTAACAATGTTTAAAGCCGTGGAAAATTCGATAAAATTTAGTAAATTTGCAAATTGAAATATACAACTCTATTCAAAATTAACCGATAAATAAACAAACAAACGCTATGTTTAAAGTCAAACGACTATATACATTCATTTTACAGAGCTTTTTGCCTCTGTTTATGAT
>JAIDRE010000098.1 GCA_029061925.1 Muribaculaceae bacterium
TTCAAAACGTATGTTTCAAGAAGATAGTTGACCGGCAACGAGATGATGATAATAAAAGTCACTGCAATTCCGAGTCCAAACGCAGTCTTCACATTTTTAGAAACCGCCAGAAACGAACACATGCCTAAGAAGTAGGCAAAAATCATATTGTCGACAAAAATCGAGCGAATGAAAAGATTTAAATTTTCCATCGTTAAAAATGAGTGTTTTATACGGTTTATTCTTGGAGGTCTTTATTATATGAACGGTGAACCCAGATGATGCACGCTACAACAATGAGCGCCATCGGGGGGAGAATCATCAAACCGTTGTTAACATATCCGTGATCGTAACACCATTGAGGAACAACCTGATAGCCAAACAGAGTACCACTACCGAGCAATTCACGGAAAAATCCAACGATAACAAGGATGATGGTGTAACCGATACCGTTTCCGATGCCATCAAGGAAAGAAGGCCAGGGGCGGTTTGCCATTGCAAAGGCTTCAAGACGTCCCATCAAAATACAGTTGGTGATAATTAGTCCGATGAAAACCGACAGCTGTTTTGAGACATCATAGGCAAACGCTTCGAGCAATTGGCTGACGATTACAACGAGTCCGGCAACAACTACAAGCTGAACGATGATACGGATATTTGTCGGGATTGTATTGCGAATCAATGAAATAATCACATTTGAAAATGCAAGAACAGCTATTACCGACATTCCCATTACCAATGCAGGCTCAAGTTTTGCCGTAACCGCAAGTACAGAGCAAATACCGAGTACCTGAACAACTACAGGATTATTTTTTGAAAGCGGATTGAAAATTACGCTTCGATTATTTACTTTTTCTGCCATAACTTATTTGTTTGAGCGGATTTTTTCCAAATAGTTTTTATAAGGTTTGAGACACTCGTCGAGCATCGCACCGACACCCTTACTGGTGATTGTACCACCCGAGATGCCGTTGACATAATCCTCGCCCCCGGTTGGTGCCAATCCGGCTTTTACAACCGCAATCGGGAGAAATTTATCACCTTTGAAGAGTTCTTTGTCACGGAACTCTGAACGGAAAGCGTCTTTGGTAATCTCGGCACCAAGTCCGGGAGTCTCGCCCTGGTGGTCAAAGAATGCACCATAAACGGTTGATGCGTCATCGTTCAACGAGATATAGCCCCAAATCGGGCCCCACAAACCTTGTCCGTAGAGAGGGATGATATATTTAGTCGAGCCGTCGATTGAACATATATATAAAGGTAACTGACGTTCGTCGGCAGCTACTTTTACCTGCTGAACCATGTTGATTGAGAAAGCATCAGAACCAATAGAGTCACCCTGAGCGTTAACCACAACCTGACCAGTGATATATTTATCAAACTCTTGGGTCAACTCAGCCGGATTAGCCGTGATGTTAACCGATGAAAGAATTTGACGACGTTTATCGTTATCGGCATTTGCCTGCTGACGATCTTTGAGCGACATGGCTGTAAATGCGAGAGCGGCTCCGACTACAACAACCAATACGATGATGTAGACAATTGTATAAATATTGCTTTGCTTATTCATCTTTTTCAGGCTTTGATTCGTTTTAGACGTCGGTTAATATTTGCTTGCACCACGCAATAGTCAATCAATGGCGCAAACACATTCATAAGCAACACGGCGAGCATTGCCCCTTCGGGATAGCCCGTGTTATAGTTTCTGATTAGAATTGCTATGACTCCGACAAGGAAACCGTAGATATATTTTCCAACCGTTGTGCGGGCGGCTGTAACGGGGTCGGTTGCCATAAACACTGCTGCAAAGGCAAAACCTCCGAGACAAAGCTGTTCTCCAACACTGAGGAACGACGCAGGATAGGTTGCGGTTGCAGTCCAGTTTGCAATGAGTGACATCACAATGCCACCGACAAACACAGAAACGATGATGCGCCAGTCGGCGATGCCGGTAGCGAGGAGGATGATAGCTCCGATGAGAATACATAGTGTTGAAGTCTCACCAAACGAACCGGGAATCAGTCCGAGGAACATATCCCAAAGGGTTGTCACCTCGCCGTTGATATTTACAATCTGAGTTGCTCCGGTTGCAGTTGCAATCTGACCAAGAGGAGTTGCTCCGGTGAATGTGTCGGGCAACGTAAAACCAAGACCAAGAATAGAGTCACGTCCGATAAACACCATGTCGCCACTCATGCTTGCCGGATAGGCAAAGAACAAGAATGCACGGGTAATCAAGGCGATGTTGACAATATTATATCCGGTTCCACCAAATACTTCCTTAGCAAAAATAACCGAGAAAGCGGTTGCAACGGCAAGCATCCAGAGTGGCGTCTCAATCGGACAAATCATCGGAATGAGAATACCTGTTACCAGGAATCCTTCCTGAATTTCTTCGTGGCGCCATTGTGCAACGATAAACTCGATGCCAAGACCGACAACGTATGTCAC
>JAIDRE010000099.1 GCA_029061925.1 Muribaculaceae bacterium
GTTGGGGACCATCATGGAACTGGGGATGGGGACCCGCATGGGGACCATCATGGGGTTGGACACCCGGACCCTCTTGGGGTTGGGCACCTGCACCCACCTATCGACCCAGTGTCGGCGCAATGGGAACTCATCGCCCGGCAATGTCAACCCGCTATCCATCTTCAAACCGTCGTCCCTCTCAAACCGTTTCGGGAACTACCAACCGCCATCCAAACTACAACAACAGTTCAACGCTCAACGGTCAGCGTCCCGGAGCAAATCATAGAGAATCAACTACCCGCTATAACAATAACTACAACAACTCGAACAACTCAAGTTGGTCAAGCGGACAGCGTGGAGGCTCATATAATTCAGGATCATTCGGTGGCAATCGTTCAACCGGTGGTGGTGGCGGTGGTCACTCAACAAGCGGACGCCGTCGCTAATCAAACGTTACTATAGTCTTTAACACATTGACATAATCAAAATTATGAAAAAAATACTCGTTTCAGCAATCATTGCCGGTGGAGCCATTTCAATGGCTTCTGCTCAGGGTGCTGTCGATGCATATACTCTTAATCCTACCGACCTTCGCGGTACAGCACGCTTTATGTCTATGGGTGGCGCATTTACCGCTCTTGGTGGTGACCTTTCGACTCTCAACCAAAACCCTGCCGGTATCGGTGTTTACCGTAAAAGCGAAGTCGGTATTACAGTCGATTTCAACATGACCCACTCTAACGTGTCAACCAATGTTGCCGACTTCAAAGACAATAACACCCACGTTTATTGTAACAACTTCGGTTATATCGGAGCGGTTAATCTTGGCAACAATTCAGTGCTTCGCACGTTTAACTGGGGGGCAAGTTTCAACCGAATAGCATCGTTTGACCGTACATTCCACATTGGTGACGGTAGCGGATCAAACTGTATTGGTCCGTCAATCAACACCTCGCTCTCAAACTATATCGCCTCTTTCACCACCGCCGAAACCGGCGTTTTGAACGCATATCAAGACAATTACAACCCCTATGTTGACAGTGACGCCGACTGGTTGAGTATCCTCGCTTACAACAGCTATATGATCAATCCATCTAATAATGGCGGGTACAATGGTTTATGGCGCGACGGACAATCAACCGGCGACATGGGTGCTTGGGTTCGCGAACGCGGTCACATCGACGAGTATAACATCGACTTTGGTGGTAATGTGATGGATGTTGTTTACTGGGGTCTCGGATTCGGTATTACTGATCTTACCTATACCCAGGAAGCCGACTATGACGAAAAAATCTACAACGGTCGTGTTCCTAATGCCGACGCGACTTCGGTAGTTGTCGGTGATTCATACTTCAATTTGATGAACAACAAACGTGTTACCGGAACCGGTTACAACTTTAAAATCGGTGTTATCGTAAAACCGATTAACGAAGTACGCATCGGGTTAGCCGTTCACACTCCGACATATTATAACCTCTCTCAAAGTTTTGACGCCTCAACTAACTTTGACTATTCAACCGGCTATGAAAATATGAACGAAGATACAAATCCCGGTTACTTTGACTGGCGACTTCGCTCTCCGTGGCGCATGATGGTCGGCGTTGCAGGTGTAATCGGCGGTCGCGGTATCATCAGTGTTGACTTTGAACGTGACGCATACGATGCGATGCGCATTTCAGATCGTGGCATCCGTTATAACTATGGACCTGAAAACCAAGACATCAAGAACTATTTCCAAGGCAGCAATACAATCCGCATCGGTGCCGAATATCGCTTGACTCCATCGTTCAGCGTCCGTGCCGGATATAGCTATGTGGCTTCTTCAGTTAAGTCTCAGGCTGAAAACGGTGCTCTTGAAATTTACACCTCAGGAACAAATCCCGCATACGTCTTCAATAAAGACACTCAGTATGTTACCCTCGGTCTCGGATACCGTTTCAAAGCATTCTATGCCGACGCAGCGTATGTCTATAAAAACCGCAAATCAACCTACCACGCTTTCACCGACTATCTTGGCGTAAAAGCTCCCTCGTTTGATTTTAACGATATCAACAACAACATCGTTCTTTCGGTTGGTTTGAAATTTTAAGACAGTTAAAAAATTTTAATATAATTGAGAGGTATGTCAATCACGGCATACCTCTCTTTTTTACCTTAAAATTGTCCGTATTTCAAACAAATTTTGTAATTTAGCGACATGAACGGCGAAATACTCTCAATATTGGGTTGGTGCCTGACGGCAGCAGTATTTATCACTACAATTATTGTGGTGGTAGTCGTTATATCTGAAAACCGTAACCCCGTGCGCTCGCTCGCATGGGTAACCGTTTTGCTTGTCGCTCCGGTCATTGGACTCTTTCTCTATTTTAT